>CAUJKI010000297.1 GCA_963205015.1 Pseudomonadota bacterium | reverse complement strand
GTCATCGCCGGCGACCAGGCGACGCCGCAGGACGTCGAACGCATCCGCATCAGCCTCGGTCTCGACCGGCCGTTCCTCGAACGCTTCGGCGAGTGGTCGTGGCGCATTCTGCACGCCGATCTCGGAACGTCGATGTTCACGGGGTTGCCGGTTACGCAGCTCATCGCCCAGCGGCTCGAGCCGACGCTCTCCCTGATGGTGATCACGCTGATCCTGGCCATCACGATCGCCGTGCCGATCGGCGTGGTCGCGGCCTGGAAGGCTGGAAGCTGGATTGACCGCGCCATCATGGGCTTTGCCGTGTTCGGCTTCTCGGTCCCAGTATTCGTCGTTGGCTATGTGCTGGCCTACGTGTTTGCACTGGAGCTCGAGTGGTTTCCTGTGCAGGGTTACACGCCATTTTCTACCGGCTTCTGGCCCTGGCTGGAGAATCTCGTTCTGCCGGCAATCGCACTCGGCTGCGTCTACATCGCATTGATTGCACGCATCACCCGTGCCTCCATGCTCGAGGTGCTGCAGCAAGACTACATCCGCACGGCCCGCGCCAAGGGCATGGGTCAGAGCAGCATCCTGTTCATCCATGCATTGAAGAACGCCGCCGTGCCGATCGTCACGGTGATAGGTATTGGCATCGCGCTGCTGATCGGCGGCGCCGTTGTCACGGAAAGCGTGTTCGCTATTCCCGGCCTCGGCCGCCTGACCATCGATGCGATCCTGCGCCGCGACTACCCGGTCATCCAGGGGATCGTGCTGCTGTTCAGCTTCGTCTACGTGCTGGTCAATCTCGCCGTCGACCTGATCTACACCCTGCTCGATCCGAGGATCCGCTATTGACCGTCACAGCGTCACCGCCGGTCGAACCTGCATCGCGCGTGGGTGAGCCCGACCTTCCGGACATCCTCCCTCCGGTCAAAGAGCGCCGTGGCATCACCGGCTTCGCCTATCGCTATCCCGCGATCGCCATCGGCGGTGCGATGCTCATTCTCCTTATTCTCATGGCCATCTTCGCGCCGCTTCTCGGCACCACCGATCCGACGACCCTGGCCCCCTCGAAGCGCACGCGCGCGCCCTCAGCCGAATACTGGTTCGGCTCCGATATGATGGGACGCGACATCTACTCGCGCGTCATCTACGGAGCGCGGGTATCGCTCATTGTCGGCTTCGCCGTGGCGATCCTGGCATCGCTCGCGGGTCTTGTCGTCGGCCTCGTCTCAGGTTTCGTACGCTGGGCCGACAGCATCATCATGCGCATCATGGATGGCATGATGTCGATCCCGCCAATCCTACTCGCCGTCGCGCTGATGGCACTCACGCGCGGCAGTGTGCCGAATGTTATTGCCGCCATCGCGGTTGCCGAATTTCCTCGCGTCGCGCGTCTCGTGCGTAGCGTCGTGCTGACGCTGCGGGAGCAGCCCTACGTGGAAGCCGCCGTGGCGTCCGGCACGCGGACGCCGATGATCATCGCCCGGCACATCCTGCCCAATACGATCGCGCCACTGACGGTCCAGGCAACGTACATCTGCGCCAGTGCGATGATCACCGAGTCGATCCTGTCGTTCATCGGGGCTGGCACGCCGCCGATCATTCCGTCCTGGGGGAATATCATGGCGGACGGTCGTGCACTGTGGCAGGTCAAGCCGTTCATCGTCTTCTTCCCCGCAATCTTCCTCTCGATCACGGTGCTCGCGGTCAATCTGCTGGGCGACGGCTTGCGTGACGCCGTCGATCCTCGCATGGCAAAAAGGCTTTGAGCCCATGGCACTGCTCGAAGTGGAGAGACTGCAGACACATTTCCGGACGCAGGACGGCGTAAGCCGCGCCGTCAACGGCGTATCGTTCCAGCTCGACGCCGGGGAAACGCTTGCCATCGTCGGGGAAAGCGGCTGCGGCAAGTCCGTGACTGCCATGTCCATTCTGCGGCTCATCCCGCAACCACCAGGCAAGACCGCGGGCAGCATCCGATTTCAGGGCCGCGATTTACTGACGCTGCCGGAACAGGAGATGCGCACGATCCGCGGCAACGACATATCGATGATCTTCCAGGAACCGATGACGTCGCTCAACCCAGTGCTCACCATTGGCCGACAGATCACCGAGACGCTGGTACTGCATCAGAAGCTGGATAAAACTTCAGCAAACGCGCGAGCGGTCGAGATGCTGCGCCTCGCCAATATTCCGGAGCCGGAGCGCAGGTTCACACAGTATCCACATGAGCTTTCCGGCGGCATGCGCCAGCGGGTGATGATTGCGATGGCACTGGCATGTGATCCGAAATTGCTGATTGCCGACGAACCGACGACCGCGCTCGACGTCACGGTGCAGGCACAGATCCTCGATCTCATGCGGCAATTGAAGGCGAAGACGGGCACCGCGATCATCCTCATCACGCATGACCTCGGCGTGGTCGCCGAAATGGCTCAGCGCGTCATCGTCATGTATGCCGGCAAAGTCGTGGAGCAGGCCACTGTCGAGGACCTGTTCGCGCGGCCGCAACACCCCTACACCCCCGCTCTTCTCGGCTCGATGCCGCACCTGAAGAGCCGATCCGGCGAAAGCAAGCGACTCGCGGAGATTCCCGGCGTGGTGCCGGCGCTGACTAAGCGCATCGAGGGTTGCATTTTCGCGCCGCGCTGTTCCGAAGCGCGACCGCATTGCCGGAAAGCTTACCCGCCGCTTGAGGAGAAGACCGCCGGGCATCGGGCAGCCTGTTGGGAATCCGCGCGCATTGCGGAGCACGCAGCATGAAGGCTTCCGTATCCCCCGTGCTCGAGGTGAAGGACCTCACGAAGGACTTCCCCATCAAAAAGGGACTTCTGGGGCGGACGGCAGGCCATGTTCATGCAGTCGACGGCATCAGCTTTTCGATCGGCGAAAGCGAGACACTGGGGCTGGTCGGTGAATCCGGCTGCGGCAAGTCGACGGCGGGAAAACTCATCCTGAAGCTGATCGAGCCTACGGCAGGCGAGATCCGCCTCTCCGGCCAGCGCATCGACGGACTCGGATACGAGACCATGCGCGCGCGCCGCCGTACCATGCAGGTGGTGTTTCAGGATCCTTATTCGTCGCTCAACCCTCGTATGCGGGCACGCGATATCGTCGCCGAGCCGCTTCGCAATTTCGAGGCATTGCTCGAAAGCGAAATCGACACGCGCGTTGCCGAGCTGTTCGAGAACGTGGGCTTGCGACGCGACCAGCTTTCGCGCTTTCCGCACGAATTCTCGGGTGGTCAGAGACAGCGACTCGTCATCGCCCGAGCGCTTGCCGTGCGGCCGAAGCTGATCGTATGCGATGAACCTGTCTCGGCACTCGACGTGTCGGTGCAGGCACAGGTCATCAACCTGCTCATCGATCTTCAGCGCGAGTTTGGCGTTGCCTATCTCTTCATTGCCCATGACCTCGCAGTGGTGGAGCACATCAGTCATCGCGTGGCGGTCATGTATCTCGGCCGCATCGTCGAGCTTGCCGGCAAGGAGTCGCTGTTTGCGGGTCCGCAGCATCCCTATACGGAAGCCCTGCTGTCGGCTGTGCCGGTACCTGACCCGACAATCAAGCCCAGTCGCATCATCTTGCAGGGCGATGTGCCGAGCCCGATCAAGCCGCCGTCCGGTTGTCATTTTCACACACGCTGCCCTTACGCATTCGAGCGGTGCAGAGTGGAGCGCCCCGTCATGCGCGAGACGAAGCCCGACCATTTTGCGGCCTGTCACCTGCGCGATGGTGCCGCCGCATAAGACAATGTGAGGTTCAATGCCGAGGATTGTGACAGTCGGAGCTGCCCAGCTTGGTCCGATCGCGCGGGCGGAGAGCCGCGCCCAGGTTGTCTCACGCCTCGTCGCGCTCATGCGTCAGGCTAAAGAAGCAGGATGCGACGTGGTCGTTTATCCCGAGCTGGCGCTGACGACGTTTTTCCCGCGCTGGTACATGGAGGATCAGTGCGAGATCGACAGCTTTTTCGAGCGCGAGATGCCGTCGGCCGAAACGGCGCCGCTGTTCGCCCTCGCCAAGGAACTCGGCATTGGCTTCCATCTCGGTTACGCCGAACTGGTACAGGGAGGCACGCGGACGCGCCGCTTCAACACGGCGATTCTCGTCGACAAGTCCGGCGCCATCGTCGGCAAGTACCGCAAGGTTCATCTGCCAGGCCACGCCGAGCACGAGCCACACCGTGCGTTCCAGCATCTGGAGAAGCGCTATTTCGAGGTTGGCGATCTCGGCTTTCCGGTGTGGCGTTCCTTCGGCGGTATCGTCGGTATGTGCATTTGCAATGATCGCCGATGGCCGGAAACGTATCGTGTAATGGGATTGCAGGGAGTCGAGTTGGTCCTGCTCGGGTACAATACGCCGCTCCACAATCCGCCCGATCCGGGACACGATGCGCTCGGTCTCCATCACAATACGCTGGTGATGCAGGCGGGTGCCTACCAGAACGGCACGTGGGTGGTCGGCGTCGCGAAGGCCGGCCTCGAGGAAGGTGTCATGCACATCGGCCAGTCGCAGATCATATCGCCATCCGGCGAGACGGTGGCGATGTGCTCGACGCTCGGAGACGAACTTGCCGTGGCGCGCTGCGATCTGGATCGGACGGTACCCTACAAATCAACCGTCTTCAATTTTGCGCGTCATCGGCGCCCGGAACACTATCAACTCATTTCAACCAGGGTCGGTGCGATCCCGCCGGCCGATTGAGCCGAAGAGCTGGGGCGCTGTACACCCTCCTCACTAACGGAGGCGCGATGTCATTACCTCCCCAGTACGTTCCCAGGCGTCAGAGCCAGAGCACCGAGCGCCTGAGTTCGAGATCGTCGCGGAGCGCCTTCGACTCTCCGGTCCATTGCACCTGACCGCGCTCCAGCGCCACCGTCCGATCCGAAAGCGCCAACGCGAGGTCGAGATGATGATCGACGATGACGATAGCCACCTCCTTGCGCAGCCGGTCGAAGCTCTCGAAGAGCTGCTCCACGACGGCCGGCGCCAATCCTTCGAACGGCTCGTCGAGCAGGAGCACACGGATGTCACCGGACAGCGCGCGGGCGACGGCGACCCTCTGCTGCTCGCCGCCGGAAAGGAAGTCTGCGGGCGTCTGCAAGCGATCCTTGATGCGAGGGAAATATTCGAGGATGCGGTCCTGATCCCAGCGCACGCCGATACCGGTCTGACGCTTGAGCCGGCCGAGCTCGAGATTGTGCGCGACTGTCATGCCGGCAAACAGCCCGCGCCCTTGCGGCACGTAGCCGATGCCTAGGCGCGCCGCGCGGGCCGAAGGCAGACGCGCGATCTCCTTGCCATCGAGCTCGATACTGCCTGTTGCCGGCGGCGCAATACCGACCAGCGACTTGAGCAGCGTCGACTTGCCGGCGCCATTGCGGCCGAGCAAGGCGACAACCTCGTGTTCGCGCACATCGAGCGAGACGTCGTTGAGGATATGGCTCTTACCGTAGAAGGTGTTGATGCGATCGACCGTGAGCAGCGGCTTGCTTTCCGCAGCGCTGACCCGCTCTTTCGAAGCCACGTGCGCCGCGCCCGAACCGATGTACACTTCCTGCACACGCTTCGACGTCCGCACATCCTCGACGGTCCCATCGAGAAGGACTTTTCCCTCATTCATGACGGTCACGTGATCCGCGAGCCGGAACACGCGGTCGATATCGTGCTCGACGAGCAGGACCGGAACATCGGCGGACAGCGCCTTCACCAGCCCGCCGATGCGCTCGCGCTCGGCGGCGGCAAGCCCCGCCAGTGGCTCGTCAAGCAGAAGCAGGCGCGGCTTTGTCGCGAGGGCGAGCCCCATATCGACGAGGCGCTGACCGCCGTAAGACAACGCGCCGGCATCCGCAAACTCGATACCATGCAGACCGAGATAGGCAATCAATGCCTCCGCCTCTCGCTCGATCTCATCGATCGCTCGCGCCGGCGTCCACGCGTTGAAGCTTTGTGAATGTCGTGCTTGAACCGCGAGCCGGATATTCTCGGCAATCGTCAAGGTCGGGAACAGGTTGGTGATCTGGAACGAGCGGCCGATGCCGGCGCGGCAGATTTTCTCCGGAGGCAGGCCCGAGATATCTGTACCTGTCAGTTGTATCTTGCCCTCATCGGGCGGAAACATCCCCGATACGAGATTGAAAGCGGTGGTCTTGCCCGCACCATTAGGGCCAATCAACGCGTGCAGCGTGCGATCCCGCACAGCGAAGCTGGCGCCGTCCACCGCCTTGATGCCGCCGAAATGCTTCACCACGCCGTCGACTTTCAGGACCGGTCCGTCGAATGCGTGGGTGGGCTTCAGGAACTCAGGCAATGGCGTGTCGCCGATTTTGCGACCTGCCATCGCTGCAGCCTCCACGACCTTCTTGCGGAAGGGCGCGAGCAGACGTCCCGCGACGCCGACGAGGCCGCTCGGCGAGAACAGGACGAACAGGACGAACAGGAGGCCGAACCAGAGCTGCCAGTTGGCCGTGAGGCTGGACAGATAGTCCCGGAAAATGACGAAGAACAACGCCCCGAGGGCAGGCCCGAGGAACGACCGCATGCCGCCGATGACCACCATAGCCAGCAGCTCGCCGGAGAACGCCACCGACGTCGGCTCCGCCGAGGTCATGCGATTGTTGAAGAGCAGCAAACATCCTGCGAGGCCGGTGATCGTCGCCGAGAGGGTGAAAGCGATCAGCTTGTAGCGGCTCGTTGCGTACCCGATGAACTGCGCCCGTTGCTCGTTCTCGCGAATGGCGATCAGGGTGTGTCCCACCGGCGAGCGATGGAAGCGCCACAGCACGTACACGATGAGAAAGCCGATGATCGCAACCAGTGTGTAGAAGGTCGGATTGCTTTCAAGCCGGATACCCGCGATATCGGGCCTCACGATGCCGCCGAGGCCATCCTCGCCGCCGGTCACGGCTGTCCAACGGAAGGCCACGACGTACATCATGGCCGAGAGGGCCATGGTCAGCAACGCGAAGTAGACGCCGCGGCGCCGCAGGATGAGGTAGCCGAATGAGGCCGCGATGATCGCAACAATCGCAAGCGATGCGATGATCGGGAGCAGCATCGACCCTGGCATGAGCTCGCGCTGTAGGATGCCGGCGGCATATGCTGCCAGACCGAACCACGCGCCGTGACCGAACGAGATCAAGCCTGTATAGCCGACGAGGATATTCAGGGCCATGCAGGCCATGGCGAATATGACGACCTCAGTCGCGGAGGTCACGCCAAGGCCAATGTTGTTCAGCGCGAACGGCAGCACAACGAGGGCAACGGCGGCGACAAGCAACGGTGAACGTTCCTGCAGCATGGTCCGCTCACTCGAATCTCTGGATGCGCTCGCCGAACAGCCCGCGCGGCCGGAACAGAAGCACAAGCATCATCATGAGAT
>CAUJKI010000296.1 GCA_963205015.1 Pseudomonadota bacterium | reverse complement strand
CCTTGATGGCAACGACGGACCTCTCCTTCTTGCCGATGCGCACGCGCCGCACACCCTGTGCGCGCCCCTTATTTCCCACCTTTTCCTCCCCAAAACCCGCAAGCGCCGCCGCGAGCGCCTTCTCGTTCTCCTTGGCTACTTTGCCTTTGTCGTCACGGAACGGTGCAGCCAGCGCCTGGAGTTCCCGCCGCAGAAGCTCGTCGCGCACGGCGTCAATGTCGTTTGGCGTGAGGCTGGTCAGCGGCTTGCGATAGACCAGATTGCCGATCTCTGCGGCTTCGCGCTCGTTGCGGACAACGCCATAGGCCGTTTCCTCGTGGAGTGCGTTGCCCCTGCCATGCTCCGGTTTGAGTGACACGACAAGTCTGTCGAGCTGAGCGCGGACAGCGTCGCGGAAGCCGGGGAACGGCTCCTTCGGCGCGGCCTCTCGCGCGATCCTCGGCCTTTCCCCGATCTCGGCCTCCCGCGCGCGTCGTGACATCTCCTGCAGCAGGCTGCGGTCGATCGCACCGATCACGCAGGCGTCCACGGCGTGATGACGATGGTCGTCGCGCGCCTTGCCGCCGGCAGCGCCGGCGCCGTCCTCGCCTTCCGCAGACTGGCGGTTATGCTCCTTGAAAAGTCCGTTGAGCCCCCAGCTTCCCCGCAGCAAGGCCGTAAGCTGCCCCGTCGTCACGTAGACCTGATTTGGGTCGCACGCACGGGACAGATAGAAGCGCGCCATCCGCGAGAGGTGGCGCGTCTCGTTGAGCTGGCGTGCGAGGAAGTTGCGTTCCTCCTTCTCGAACTTCTGCATCGCATCCGCTGCGAACCGCCAGCGCTTGTTCCGTGGCAACGCGAGCGCCGAAGCGGCGATCTCGGGCCATCGCGGCGTGTCACCCCAGGCCTCGTGCGGCGTCTTCGTGCGCTTGAGCCTATTCTCCTTGCGGAAGCAGACGGCCTTGTTGGCTGCGCTGTCGTCGAACGTGCGCGAGTACGGCAGGATGTGCTCGATCTCGATCTCGGCCGAGAAGAGCTGCACGAGCTTGATGGGCTTGAGAGAAAACGGGCAGCGCGCGACGCCGCCGCCGGCCCTCTCCTGCTCCTCGTAGAGACGCAGGCGGAGAAAGTTGTCGGGCGTTTCGGACTGGCCGTGCTCCCGAAGTAAACCGCGGTGCCGGTCGCGGATCGCGCGGTTCTCCCGGTTTTTCTTCTTCGCCTCGTCCTTCTGATCGCGCGTCATTTTCAGCTCGCGCGACAGCTCAAGCACGATCTGCACAGGCGGGCCGTACTGTTTCTCAAGCAGGTTCACGATGCGGCGGAGCTGATTGAGCGCGATATGCGCGGTCGGATTCGGAAAGCGCCCGTAGCGGCGCTGGTCCTCATGCTCGGGATCGCCGGAGCCGAACAGCACATGCCGCTCGAGCACCTGCCCGTAGTAGGGAAGCGGAAGCTCGATGACACCGTCGCGGAAGTCGGAGTGATGCCAACCCGCGCGGTCCACGGCTTCGTTGTAGTTGAGTAGATCTGGCGCGCGCAGCTCGGCCAGGATCTTCGCATTCGCCGTCGGCCCGAGGCTGGCGTGGCCGTCGAGCGGCGTCCAGGCGGCGACTGCACGCGCCGCAGCGGGAGCCAGCTTGTGCTCTGTCTTGAGCCATTCCGTGAGGCTGTCCTCATCGTCAGTCTCAATCAGTCGGGCGACGATCGCGTCCCGCTCCGCCAGATCCATCGCGAACCAGCGCTCGCCGAACAGCTCTTCGCGCGCCTTTCCCTTGAGCTTACGGAAGGCCAGCTCTGCAGAGCGGGCTGCATAGTCCTTGAGGTCCTTCTTACCGTCGTCCTCGAGCGAGATCCGGATGTCCTCGCCAATCCCGATGATCTTGCGGAGCTGGCGGAAGGTCGGAGCCTCGCCCCGCATCATCATGCCGGCCAGGAGATCACGATGCTCGACGCTCAGCCTGCCCTTGAGATCCAGGCCCTCGCCATAGCGCAGGTGGTTCAATGTCTCATAGATGACCCGCGCCTCGACCGACGGCAACGCCCTCGGCAGCCTCCTCTCCTCTGGCACGAGCGTGCAGCGCCCCAGTTCCACAGGCTTGAGCGGGCGCTGGTGGAAGATTGTCTCCCGCAGCTCGGCGATGGCTTCGGCCGTCAGGACATCGGGGTGATGTCGGGACTGGCTCGAAAGAATGGCATCGAACTCGTCCATCAGCATCTGCCGGGAGGGATAAATGTCGTAGAGCGCCTGAGCGCCCGACCCCGACAGGCGTATCCGCACGGCCTCGCGGGTGCGCGGCGTGGCTGTTCCATCGAGACCGCCGTGCCGCTTCCACAGGAACTCGCCGAATGTGCGCACGTTGGCCGCAGTAAGCGCCGAGTTGAGTTGCGCGATTCCGTGGGCGATTTTTCCCTTCTCGTCGGTCGCTTTCTTGGACCGGTCCGCCCGACGGTTCGATCGGAAGCCCCGACGCTGGTTGATGTGCAGGAGCGCGCGCCCGATCTCGTACAGCTCGCAACGCTCATCCAGGGCCTTCGCCCGGAGGCGATACGGATCGAGATCGGCCAGTCCACGCCGCTCGGTCATGCCCGCCGGCAGCAACCCAAGATGCACGAGTTGATTGATCAGCGTCGCCCGGCGCATCACGAATCGGTCACGCCGCTTACGTGCCGACCGCGGCACGCGGCGCGCCTCTGCGAGGGAGGAGCCATCGACCTGCCGTCCGGCTTCCGCCACACCTTGCTTCATCACACGGACGCCACAGCCAAGCAATTCCGTGACTGTGGACGGCGGGCTGGTCTTGCACGGCTGCCGGTCGAGACGATAAACAGCCCACCCGATAGAATTCGTTCCTAGATCAAATGCATAGCGCAAAGGAGCCGACACTGCTTCCTCCCGGATTGCTTCTTCAAGATTGTGCAGCAGAAGGGAGAGTAGGCGAACGGCTTGCGCACCATCAACCCGTGCGTTACCGTTCAGCGTTCTAGCAGAGATCGCGGCGTGGGCTCTCCGGTAACAAGGAGTTCTACTCCACCAGATCAAGGGCGGGCCCCGGTCCGCCCTTTTGCTTTGAGGCCTCAAGGTGGCGGATCCTCAGGCAATTGCCGAAGCCTCTACCGATCAGAGTGCCCGGTGAGATGTTCGCATCCTGACAATTGCGCTCTCCCATCGCCTCATTCGCGGGACTGCCGCTCTGCTAAGCGGACGTAGTCGGTTCGATGCATCCATCGGCGCCAAGAGTCTTGATCCTCGACGCAGTCATCCTTCCAGGTCCGGGAGCAATACGGCGGCCACGGCCTCCTCGGCGATGGCCAGACCGTGCCGCTGCATGGCAGGGGCCAGTGCGGCGTCCCAGGCGGCGGCTACCGTCGGGCCCGCGAAAGCCTGCCCGGAGGCGATGCCTGTCGCTGCGGTGTAGTCCGCCGCGCCGAAGGACCCAATGACGAGGTTGGCGATGCGCAGGCCCGGCCAGTCGAAATCGCCATGGTAGAGCAAGCGCGCGCCGGCCGGGGCGAGCTGCGCCAGCAGCGTGCGCTGGGCCGCCGCCGGCGTGCCGTCCGTGCAGACAAGGGGGGCACAGCGGGGCCCGAGCCGGTTGGCGGCGATGGCGACGAGATTGGGATTCTCGCAGACGTATATGGTGCGACCGGTCACTGCCAACTGCGGCGGGTCACGCATCAGCTGGCGCAGGCTGGCGTAGGCGGGCTCTCCGGCTACACCGGCGAGGTGGCCTCCACCCGAGAGCGGCAGATTGAGGACAAGGGCCGGCCGTGCCAACTCGTTGACGAGCACCCCCACGCGCGCCCACAGCGTGCGCCTGTCCGTCGGCACCGGACTGCAGGCGACCGTCGGGCGAGAGCCAAGCGTCGAGCAGGCCGGGAGCTCTCAAGTGCGTCCTTGAAGCCGTCTGACGGATCGAGCCGCGCCTCGATTCTTGCCTCGATCTCGGCGATCGCGTTTCGGATCTCCTCATCAACATCCACGGGCTCGCCGCTAGCCAACAGTCTACCTGGAAAACCCGCTGGGGCGCCCGCAGAGATGATTCCTTCTACGGAGTTGATGATCTCCAGTGTGAAGGTGCCGTGCTCGAGCTGAGCATCGCCATCAAGATGATCATGAAAGAATGGATGACCGACATGGGTCTGATTGATCTCATGAACCAGCCGGTTGCGGTAGTCGTACAAGCGATCCAGGGCCTGAAGTCCATCCCTCGTCGCCTTGAAGCGGCGCGCAGAACAGTTCGACTTCGGCGCTTATCGCAAGCTCCGGAGATGAGCTTGCGATTTGGCACAGAGTTGAAGCTTCAGACGAAGATTGGCAACAAGTCGACGCTACATGGCCGTCCATCTACATGATGAAGGAAGGGCCGGCCACATCTGGCCATCCTGGCGCCGGCGCCGGGCGATTGACGATTTCCGAGCGGCTCCATATACGTCTCGCGGTTTGTGACGGTTGCTGGCGGGATTGCACGCGATATGGATGCTGATGCCCACTCAAGTCGGCGGAATGACTAACACTGGCCGGGGAGTGGCCGCCCTGATCGCGACCACGCTGGGCTGGGCCAGCGGCTGGGTCGGCACGAAGATCGTTCTGCAGACGTGGACGCCCATGTTCTGCCGCGGACTGGCGGGCGTCATTGCCGCAGCCCTCTTGGCCACTCTGGCAAACTACCGCGGTGAACGACTGTCGGTGCCGCGCGGCGCATGGCCCCGCCTCGCCTTTGCAGCACTCACGAACGTGTTCGCGTGGATGGGCCTTGCGGCGATCAGCCTTGTCTGGCTGACCGTCAGCGAAGCGACGCTCCTCGTCTTCACGATGCCGATCTGGTCGACGTTGATCGCATGGGGCGTGCGAGGCGAGCAACCCAACTTGCGAGGGTTTCTTGCGCTGTGTCTGGGGTTCTCCGGCATCGTCGTTCTGTTTGGCCCCAACGTCGTTTCAATCGACATGGCCAAGCTGCCGGGCATGGCCTTCGCGCTCAGCTCAGCGATTCTGTTTGCGACCGGTGCCGTCCTCAACTCCGAGTCGCTGCCGCTGCCGCCGCTCGCATCGATAGCCTGGCAACTGGTTCTTGGCTGTTTGCCGTTGCTGATCTTAGGCATCACCATAGAGCAGCCGCGCTTGTTCGCCCTCGACGTCGCGGGCTTTTGGGCGATGGTCTACATGGTCCTGGTGCCGATGGGGCTGTGTTTCATCATGTGGTTCGAGGCGCTCCGGCACATATCGCCGGTGGTCGCATCGACAGGCACGCTGCTGGTGCCGCTGGTCGGCACTGTGCTGGCTGCTCTCGTTCTCGGAGAGCCGCTCGGCATGCGTGAGGTGGTCGCGATGGCTCTCACGCTGACCGGCGTGCTGCTTGCCCTGTTGACGCCGCGTCGCAGGACTTCCGTTGACCGGAACTGATCCGCTACGGTCTATCGTTGGGCTGGTGGCGGCCGCTGCAACCAGGTTTCGGGGAGAGCAAAGCGCGCGTCTCCGGCCCACTTGCTGAAGGAGAGTGAGCGATGAACCAGCGCGTGTTTTCCGGCAGCCACTGGACGAGGTCTGCCCGGTGCTATCGGCCACAATCGCGGCATCGTACGCCGGAACTACGCCTTCATGCGCGCCTGAAGGCGCTCTGGTCAGCCGCCTGCCGCGATATCAGCGAACAATCGCGTGCATCCTGCCGCCCCGGTCCTCGGTGTTTATTTTGCGCAATACCTCCTCGAGGTCACGCCTGGCGGCGGAACCCCGTCTCCAGTCAGCGAGGATGGCATTCAGCATTTATTCTATGTGCTGACGGGCGAAGCGATGTTCGGCATCGATGGCGCTGCGCCAAGGCTGCCGGGCGTGTCGTTTACGTTAGAAAACGAGACGGCGGAGGCTGTCCGCGTTCTGGCGTTGCGAAATCGCTGTGAGCCTGTTTCGGGCCCCTCATGCCGGAGCCCATCCTGCCGCATCAGGATGCAGTGCCGATGACGAACCATACCGGAATGGAAGGGCGTGGCTTCCAGTTCCTGCT
>CAUJKI010000295.1 GCA_963205015.1 Pseudomonadota bacterium | reverse complement strand
TGATCCGCGGTCCCATGCGTTTCTCCGCGACGCCCGTCGAGCACAAGATCGGGCCACCTATTCTCGGCGAGCATACTGACGACGTGCTGAAGTCACTCGGCAAATCGGCCGAGGAAATCGCGAAGCTCAAATCCGACGGTATTGTCTGAAGCCGTTGGCCATCAGCAGGTGTCGACCATGAGCTCTTCTCCGCTCGCGTATCGCCCGTGTGTCGGCATCATGGCCGTGAACCGTGCCGGTCTCGTGTGGGTCGGCCGTCGTATGATCGGGCGCGCGGGCAAGGAGCGTGGTGGCACGTTCGACCGCTGGTGGCAGATGCCGCAGGGTGGCATCGATGAGGGCGAGGATGCGCAAGCGGCGGCGCTGCGCGAGCTTTGCGAGGAGACCGGCATGTGCTCGGTCTCGGTGCTCGGGCGCACGCACGACTGGTTGACCTACGATCTCCCGAAGGAGCTCCAGCCCGTGACCTGGGGCGGGAAGTACCGAGGCCAGAAGCAAGTCTGGTTCGCCGTGCGCTTTCACGGTGATGAAAGCGAGATCGACATCATCCCGAAGCACGGCCACGCGCAGGAGTTCGATGCCTGGCGCTGGGCAGCGGTCGACGAGCTCGTCGATCTGATCGTGCCTTTCAAGCGCGACGTCTACACGCTCGCGCTTGCCGAGCTCGCGCCCTATGCCCGGCCGGAATGACCGGGCTTGGGCATAGGTGCATTCCAGGGCGCGTCAGCTCCTCGCCTTCATGCCCTGAAGGAAGCGCACGCGCGTCGATGAAGGATCCATGTCGCGTTTGAACTTCGGGCCATCCTCGGGCTTCACGCGAAGCAGCACGAAGCAGGTGCCGTTGCTCTCGCGCAGCATCCGCGCACCGGCGGCGATCTGATCCTTGGTCTCGACCGTCATCGTCGACTTGATACCGGCACCGATCGCGATCTGCTCGAGGTCCACGCCGAGGCTGGTGTGGCTCTTCTGATAGCCGGTCTCGCCATAGTGGCCGTTGTCGACGCACAGAATGCGCAGATTGGGCGGATTGAGGATGCTCGCGGTCGCAAGCGATCCGATGTTCATGAGGAGCTCTCCGTCGCCTGTCGCGACCAGCACCTTCCTGTCGGGGCGCGCGAGGGCGAGCCCAAGGCCCATGGACACCGCGGCGCCCATGGCGCCGGCCATGCCGTAGTAGTTCGACCCGTCATTGGTGATCGAGGCGAGATCCTTCGCCGTGCCTGCCAATCCGCCAATGAAGAGGAAGTCCTCCTGCTTGCCGACGAGCTGGGGCACCACCACAGTGCGGTCGAGTTCGAATCTCGGCGCTGATTTTTCTGCCTTGGCCATGATTTCCCCCTCAGAACTTCTTGGCGCCGATGAGCTTCTGCGTCAGCAGCACCGCGACGGCCTCGCCGGACTGGAAAGCCATGGTGCAGGCCGCGTCGATTGCGCGCTCGACCTCGTCCTTCTGTGTGATCTCGACTGTTACGAAGCCCATGGCGTCGAGGATCGGGCGGACCGCCTTGCCCATGCCCATCTGCCAGGGATTGCCCTCGCCGTAGTCGCCGCGCATCGAAAGGACGGTCAGGAAGGGGAACTTGCCACCCGTGATCATCGAAAAGAAGTTGATGCAGTTGCCGAGGCCGCTGCTTTGCATAAGCAGGGCCGAGCGGGCGCCACCGAGATGAGCGCCGGCGGCGAGCGCCACGCCTTCTTCCTCGGTCGTCAGCGCCACCGAATGAACGTCGGGGTCGGCGAGCGACAGGTCGATCGCCATGCGATGGCCCGCGTCCGGCACATAGCTGAAGATGGTCACGCCGTTTTTCTTGAGCGTGTCATAGACCACCTTCTGCCAGCGATCTTCTGTCGTGGCTTCCATCTCCATTTCCTCCCTGGAAACCAGGCTCGCTTGAGCGGACGATAGGCCGCTGCGATACCCGCATATGTCCGGACTATGGTAGAGACCGCCCTGACGGCCGGCAAGCGCCGGCTGTGGCGCCGCCAAGAGCGGAAGGTGCAAGGGCCGTCTGCGGCGCGCGCATGACTGCGTTACGCCTCTCACGGGCCGCTGAGGCTTCGTATGTTGCTCGGCCGGATTTAGTTGCGGCTGAAGTATCTGGCCTCAAACGGCCGAAGTTGAGGATTTATCGCAACACTCGGCGTGCAACATGTGAAGTTTTAACGGGAGTTTTCAATTTGCCTGTCAACATTCGCTTTGAAAAACAGCAAAGCTTTTTTGCGCACGAGTGATTCGTGCGTGGAACTCGACAGACACACGGGAGACATTGAAATGGCGAAAGCTGCTGCGAAGAAGGCTCCGGCCAAGAAGGCTGCGAAGAAGCCGGCGAAGAAGGCCGCCAAGAAGAAGTGAAGTGTCTGCGGGGTACTGCTACGGCAGCCCCGTTCAAAAGATTTCGCTGTTCGAGTTCTAGAGGCCGGAGGCTGCAGATATCTGCCCTCCGGTCCTTGCTTTTTTGAAACCCCTTTTCAGCCGTGCTTCGAGATTTGCAGCTCCGGGCTAGCGTACCGCTGCGCGCCTGAGGCGGTCGTTGATTGCCTCGCCCAACCCGGTGTCCGGAATGGCCATCACGGCGATCGTTGCGGCGCCGGAGGCATCGAGCTCACGGAGTGCAGCGAACAGATTGGCGGCCGCCTCGATGAGATCTCCACTCGCGCTGAGATTGACCATCGGGCCGGAGTGGTCAGGCGCGGCCGGACCGAAGGCGAGAAATGCCTCTCCAGAGTGGGCTGCGGCCGCATTGAGCCGCACGGCCGCCCGCGGCGCATAGTGGCTCGCGAGTTGTCCGGGCGAAACAGGGCGCTCCTCGTCGGCGATGGTCGACGCGAGAGATGTGCCTAGAACCTGCTCGATGGCTTCCCGCGTCACGCCACCCGCCCGCAGCAAGGTCGGCGCGGTGCCTGAAATATCGACTACCGTCGACTCGACGCCGATCGCGCAAGGCCCATCGTCGAGGATCATGGCGACCTTATCGCCGAGATCGGCCTCGACATGTGCGGCCGTCGTCGGGCTGACATGGCCGGAGCGGTTGGCGGAGGGCGCCGCGATCGGCCTGCCGGCAGCCCGGATAAGGGCTCGGGCAACCGGATGTGACGGTACGCGCAACGCCACGGTGTCGAGACCAGCGGTGGCGAGATCGGCGATCGGGCAATCGGGTCGCTTCTTTACGACGAGCGTGAGGGCACCGGGCCAGAAGGCTGCGGCAAGCGCCCGTGCTTGAGACCCAAGCACGGCAAAGCGTGCGGCATCCTCGGCATCTGCGACGTGGGCAATGAGCGGATTGAAGCGCGGCCGCCCCTTGGCTTCGAAGATGGCCGCCACGGCGCGCGCGTTCGTGGCGTCCGCGCCTAGCCCGTAGACCGTCTCGGTCGGGAAGGCGACGAGCCGGCCGTCCCTGAGCGCCGCAGCGGCGGCGGCGATCGCATCGGCGGTGGCGGGGCGGATCGGCATCGAGGCCTTCGGATGTGGGATTGAGCGCGTGATCCGGCGCGTGCGGTCTTCTCGCCGCCCGGTCTTGTGCCTATTGTGCGGGCAAACAGCTCTTGGTCGCAGTACTGAGGCCAACACCGAGGATTGCCCGCCATGACCTACCGCGCTCCAGTAGACGACATCGTCTTCGCGCTCAAGACCGCCGCCGGACTGCCTGAGCTTGTGGCAAACGGCACGATCGAGGTCGACGAGGACACCGTGCGGGCGGTCATCGATGAGGCGGGACGTTTCGCCAGTGAGGTACTCGATCCCCTGAACGTGCCGGGCGACCGCACCGGTTCGCGCCTTGTCGAGGGCAAGGTCGTCACTCCGCCCGGCTGGAAGGAAGCCTACGCCGCCTTTTCGGAGGGTGGCTGGTCGGCGCTGCCGTGTCCGCAGGAGTTCGGCGGCCAGGGTCTCCCCGAAATGGTGGCCATGGCCGCCTGTGAGATCTGGAACTCCGCGAACCTGTCCTTCGGCCTCTGCCCCCTGCTGACCCAGGGCGCTATCGACGCGCTCTGGCTGCATGGCTCGGAGGAGCTGAAGAAGACGTATCTTCCGAAAATGGTGTCCGGTGAATGGACCGGGACGATGAACCTCACCGAGGCGCACGTCGGCTCTGATCTCGGCCATCTCACCACCAAGGCAGTCAAGCAGCCGGACGGCACGTATCGCATCTTCGGCACGAAGATCTTCATCACCTATGGCGACCACGAGCTCACCGAGAATATCATCCATATGGTGCTCGCGCGGCTCCCGGACGCGCCGCCCGGCACGCGCGGCTTCTCGCTGTTTCTGGTGCCCAAGTATCTCGTGAAGGCGGATGGCTCGCTCGGCGCGCGCAATGATCTCGCGGCCGCAAGCCTGGAGCACAAGCTCGGAATCCATGCGAGCCCGACCGCGGTCATGAAGTACGGCGAGCGCGGAGAGGGCGCCGTCGGTTATCTCGTCGGCGAGGAGAACCGCGGCCTCAACACCATGTTCATCATGATGAACGCCGCGCGGCTTGCGGTCGGTGTGCAGGGTGTCGCGATCGCTGAGCGGGCGACGCAGCGCGCCTACGACTACGCGAACGAGCGCAAGCAGGGCCGCGCGCCCGGAACGCCGGCGAGCGAGATGAGTCCCATCATCGTGCACCCCGACATTCGCCGGAACCTGCTGACCATGCGGTCGCTGACGCAAGCCGCGCGCGCGATCTGCCTTGTGACGGCCCGCGAACTCGATGTCTCGCACGCGGCCAAGGATGCGGAGACGCGCGCCAAGGCCACCGCCCGTGCCGCCCTGCTCACACCCATCGCCAAGGCTTTCTCGACCGACATCGGCATGGAGGTGGCCTCGATCGGCGTGCAGATTCACGGCGGCATGGGCTTCATCGAGGAAACCGGCGCCGCCCAGCATTACCGCGATGCCCGCATCTTGCCGATCTACGAGGGCACGAACGGCATCCAGGCCATCGACCTTCTCACGCGCAAGCTGCCGCTTGAGGGTGGCAAGGTTGCCGAGAGCTATATCGCAGAACTCGCGCAGACAGTCGCCGAGGTGAAGGCCTCCAACCGCCCCGAGTTCGGTCGCATGGGTGAGCGGCTCGGCGCCGCGGTCGATGCTCTGGCTACGGCTTCTCGCTGGCTCGGCGGTGCTTTGCAGAAAAATCCGGAAGCCGCGCTTGCCGGCGCGCAGCCCTATCTCCGACTGTTTGGCCTTGCCGCTGGCGGCGTGTATCTGGCGCGGGGAGCGCTCGCCGTTGTGCGCGAAGGGGCGAGCGACAGCGCCCATCGCATCGCGCTCGCCCGCTTTTTTGCCGAGAACCTCGCGACCGCCGCACCCGGCCTCGCGGATACGATCACCACCGGTGCCGATACGGTGCTCAGCGCTGTGGTAGAGTAGGCCTCAGACGAGCCGGCCCCGCGCTGCGACGGGCAGAACGTCGACAATGTCACCGCCGCGCACCGCGATAAGTTGATCGACCATGTTCACGACCACGCAGACGTGGTTCGGGATGATGCGCACGACCTCGCCGACGTCAGGGCGCTCGTTGGTACGCGAGAGGTCGAGGAAGCCGTGTTCCTCGGCAAACGCGCCGATCCGAGCCTGTGGATACTCGAGAATATGTCCGAAACCGTCGAGCCCGCCGCCAGGGTCCGCCGTCAGCGTCTTCGAGCCCGAGTCGAGGATTCCACGCTCGGGACCGGCCCGGCTCACGACCGTCGCGAAGACGTGGAGCGCACAGTCCTCCTCAGTAGCCCTGCCACATGCGATCATCATGCGATCGTTGAAAATGTACGTGCCCGCGCGGTGCTCTGTGGCGCCGACGAGCTTGCCGATATTGGGAAGGTTCGGTGTGCCCCCGGTCGAGATTATGCCGGGCTCGAGACCGAGCGTCCTCAGTCCGGCGACCGCCTCGTCGTGAAAGCGCTGGGCGGCGTCCCAACCTGACTCCGTCGGGTAGAACAGCAGTCCGCGGAACTCGAGGCCTTCTGCATCGCGCACGATTCTGGCGAGGTCGATCGCCTCCTTCGGAGTCTCGACACCGGCGCGCTTGCGGCCCGTGTCGCACTCGATCATCACGCCGATCGGCGCCTCGGCCGCTGCGGCCGCCTCGGCGTAGGCGGCGAGCGTCACGGGATTGTCCGCGCATATCGTCACGTCGGCGTGCCTTCGGAGCGCCGCCAGCCTGCCTGACCTGGCAGCCCCAATGAGATTGTAGCTGACGAGAATGTCCTCGATGCCGGCGTTGACCATGATTTCGGCTTCGCCGAGCTTCTGGCAGGTGATGCCGCGCGCGCCAGCCGCAATCTGCATCTTGGCGAGGACCGGGCTCTTGTGGGTTTTGATGTGCGGACGGTTGCCGACGCCGGCAGCGTCGCAAAGAGCCTGTATGCGCCCTATATTCCTGTCGACACGGTCGAGATCGATGACGACCGCGGGAGTGCCGAACTCGCGCGAGATCCGCTCTTTCAGGAGATCGAGTTTCATAGGGGTGCGCTCCTGCTTCAGCGGATAGCCTCGTCGGGGGCATACGTCGCAAGGGCTAGGGCGTGAACGCGGCCCTCGAGTTCGTCCGCCAAGGCCTCGTTGACCATGCGATGGCGGGCAACCCGGGTCTTGCCGGCGAAGGCTGGCGATACGATCAGCACGCGAAAGTGGCTCTCGCCCGTACCTGGCGAGCTTCTGTGCCCAGCGTGCAGGTGCGACTCGTTGATGACGTCGAGTCGGGTCGGCTCGAAGGCGATTATCAGCTTTTCGCGGATTCTCTGGTCGGCGGACATGTGCTGGGTAATTGTCCCTTCAACGGAATGGATGGGCTCTCTCGCCAGAATGCATCAAGCCGGCCACATTCTGCGAGAACAAATGTTAAGCCGTTCTCAAATATGTGGGGCCCGGACAAAAGACCGGAAAGCCCAAGTCCTGCCGCCGCGGGACAATATGATCCGGCTGTAGTAAGCCTCTGAAAAGCTCCCGAAGGACGGTCGCCCCTGCGCCCATATTGCCCGCCATGCCCCTTCTGAAACCTTTGCTGCTGAACCTTGGCCAGCACGACAGCGTGTCGGAGGAGGAGGCGCGCCTTCTGGCATCCGTGGTCACCAAGGAGGCATTGTTTTCGACGGGCGACGACATCGTGGCCATCGGATCGCGACCAAGTCACAGCAGCCTTCTGGTCGATGGGTTTGCCGCCCGCTACAAGATGCTCGCCGACGGGGGGCGCCAGATCACAGCACTGCACGTTGCTGGCGATTTCGTCGACCTGCACGCCTTTCTGCTCAAGACGATGGACCATGGCATCGTTGCGCTTTCGCCCTGCCGCGTGGCTTTTGCCGAGCATGGCGACCTGAAGGAGATTACGGAGAAGGCGCCGCACCTCACGCGTCTCCTTTGGCTCGACACACTCGTCGATGGCGCCATCCATCGCGAATGGATCGTCGCGATGGGGCGACGCTCGCGGAAATCTCAGCTCGCGCACTTGATTTGCGAGCTCTACGTGCGCCTACGCGGTGTCCTGCGCACCACCGATTGGAGCTTTCATTTTCCGCTGTTGCAGGCCGAAATGGCCGATGTGCTTGGTTTATCTGTGGTTCACATGAATCGCGTGATTCAGAGCCTGCGCCGGGAAGGCTTGATAAGTTGGACGCACCACACGATCTCCATTCTCGACTGGGCGCGCCTCCAGGAGGTTGCGGAATTCGATCCGACGTACCTCAGCATGGTGCGGGAACCGCGATAGTGGGAAGGCGCGCTCTCCCGGTGGCATTGCAGCAACGCATCCCCGCGGTGTCCGGGTGACCGCTTGTGTGCTGCGCTCGCGCTGGACCATAATGCCGAACAAATGAAGCTCGACTCGAAATACTTCGACCAGATCAGGGTCAGCCCGTCCGTGCCTCGCGAGGCCGAGGAGCAGACCCCCGTGTGTCAGTGGAAGGGTTGCCAGGCACCAGGCCCGCACAAGGCGCCGATGGGCCGCGGCCGCGAGAATGAATACTATCATTTCTGCCTCGACCACGTGCGTCAGTTCAATGCCTCATACAACTACTTCGCCGGCATGAGCGACGTCGAGATCGAGGACTTCCGCAAGGGGGCCGTCACCGGCCATCGCCCGACATGGAAGCTGGGGGCCGATAAGGGGGGTACGGACAACCTCTCAGGGGCCGATGCCCCCAACGCCAGGGCCCGCCGGTACGCCCATTTCGCCCGTCACGGTACGCATGATCCTCATCATGTACTGGATGACAGCGATGCCCAAACGCATGGCACGGCACGCCAGACCCCGCGGCGGGCGCTGAAACCGCTCGAGCGCAAGGCTTTCGAGACACTGGATTTGTCCGAAACGGCGCAGGCTCCCGAGATCAAGGCGCGGTTCAAGGAGCTCGTGAAGCGGCACCACCCCGATGCCAATGGGGGCGACCGGGGCGCCGAAGACAAGTTGCGCGAGATCATACAAGCCTATAATTACCTCAAACAGGCGGGTCTCGTTTGACCGGCCCATCAGCCAAACTCGATCGTCCCCCAGACATCAGCGACCCGTCGCGGGACAGCACGTGGGGCGATTTCATGGACCTGCGGAACAGCCAAACTATGCGCGCTTCAGCTAATGCCGGCGTCCCCGGCCTTCCGGACAAGACCGTCTCGGTCCGCGAGACGTTCAATATCGACACCGACATGGAGGTGCCGGCGTACTCGAAAGCTGATGCCCACGTACCGGACCTCGATCCCGACTATCTCTTCAACCGCGAGGTGACGCTCGCGATCCTCGCCGGCTTCAAGCACAACCGCCGCGTGATGATCCAGGGCTACCACGGCACCGGCAAGTCGACGCACATCGAGCAGGTGGCGGCGCGCCTCAACTGGCCCTGCGTACGCGTCAACCTGGACAGCCACGTCTCGCGCATCGACCTCATCGGCAAGGATGCGATCGTCCTCAAGGACGGCAAGCAGGTCACCGAGTTCCGCGAGGGCATCCTGCCTTGGGCGTTGCAGAACAACGTCGCGCTCGTGTTCGACGAGTACGACGCCGGCCGCCCGGACGTGATGTTCGTCATCCAGCGCGTCCTCGAGGTCTCGGGCAAGCTGACGCTCCTCGACCAGTCGAAGGTCATCCGGCCGCATCCGGCTTTCCGCCTGTTCTCGACGACGAACACGATTGGTCTCGGCGATACGTCGGGCCTCTATCACGGCACGCAGCAGATCAACCAGGGTCAGATGGATCGCTGGTCGATCGTTGCCACGCTTAACTACCTGCCGCATGATGACGAGGTCGGCATCGTCCTCTCGAAGGCCAAGGCCTTCCAGAAGAGCGACGCCAAGAAGAAGATCGTCAACAACATGGTGCGGGTCGCGGATCTCACGCGACAGGCCTTCATCAACGGCGATCTCTCGACGGTCATGAGCCCGCGCACGGTGTTGACGTGGGCCGAGAACGCCGAGATCTTCGGCAACATCGGCTTCGCGTTCCGTATGACGTTCCTCAACAAGTGCGACGAGCTGGAGCGGCCACTGGTCGCGGAGTTCTTCCAGCGCTGCTTCGGCGAGGAGCTTCCCGAGAGCGCGGCGAACGTCGCCTTGAGCTGAGGCATCGAGGTCAAGCGAACTTCGGCATCGGGACACTAGCCGCGTGGCCACCCCTCCCAAGAAGAAAGAAGCCCCGACCGAGCCGTTCAAGCGCGTGCTCGGTCTGTGCGCGCGCGCGATCGCGGGCGACGACGAGATGCAGGTCACCTACGCGCCGGGCAAGCCTGAGCTCGAAGGCAAGGCCATGCAGCTTCCCGAGCCATCGCGGGCGCCATCGAAGAAGGAGATCGCGGTCATCCGCGGCTGGGCCGACAGCCTTTCGCTGACGGCGGCCATGCACGACGAGAAGCTGCACAAGCGTCTCGTCCCTGGCGCCGGACCGGCGCGATCTGTATTCGAGGCGGTCGAGCGTGCGCGCGTCGAGGCCATCGGCTGCAATCGCATGCAGGGCATGGCGTCAAATCTGACGGCCAAGGTCGAGGATCAGTACGCCCATGGCCGCTTTGCTCATGTGACGGAGCGGGCGGAGGCCCCGATCGAGGACGCGCTTTCTCTCATCGTGCGCGAGCGCCTGACCGGTCTGAAGCCGCCGGCAGCGGCACAGGCGCTTGTCGACATCTGGCGCCCGTGGATCGAGGAGCGCGCCGCCTCCACGCTTGAGCGCATGGGCGATGCTGCGTCGAGCCAGTCCAAATTCGGCCGGCTGATGCGCGACATGCTGCGCGATCTCGAGCTCTCCGAGGAACTTTCCGACGGTGAGAAGGAGGAGGGCGAGAGCGACGACGAGCAGCAGCCCGATGGCGGCGATTCCGAGTCTCAGGACAGCGACGACAGCGCCGATGCCGATGAGCAGCCGAACGACGAGCAGCAGGCCGAGGGCGAAGAGGGCGAGACCACCGAGGCTTCCGACGCTGGCGAGACCGAGGATTTTGATCTCGACGCGGAAGGTGACGAAAGCGCGGAGACCAACGAGCCCTGGCGGCCGAACACCAACGTCCTCGATGACCCCGAGCGCTTCGGTTACAAGGTCTTCAACAAGACCTTCGACGAGGAAATCGAAGCCGCGGATCTGTCGACGCCAGACGAGCTCGAGCGCTTGCGCGCCTTCCTCGACAAGGAGCTGCGCAACCTCTCCGGCGCCGTCTCGCGGCTCGCGAACCGTCTGCAGCGCAAGTTGCTCGCCCAGCAGAATCGCGCCTGGGACTTTGATCTTGAGGAAGGCTTGCTCGATACTTCGCGGCTGACCCGCGTCGTCATCGACCCGATGCACGCCCTCTCCTTCAAGCACGAGCGCGATACTGATTTCCGCGACACGGTGGTGACACTGCTGATCGACAACTCGGGCTCCATGCGCGGTCGTCCGATCATGGTCGCAGCCTGCTGCGCCGATATTCTCGCGCGGACGCTCGAACGCTGCGGCGTCAAGGTCGAGATCCTGGGTTTCACGACGCGGGCGTGGAAGGGTGGCCAGTCGCGCGAAGCCTGGCTCGCAGCCGGCAAGCCAGCCGCTCCCGGACGCCTCAACGATCTGCGCCACATCGTGTACAAGCGCGCCGACTCGCCGTGGCGCCGGGCCAAGCAGTCGCTAGCGCTCATGATGCGCGAAGGTCTGCTCAAGGAGAATATCGACGGCGAGGCGCTTGCCTGGGCGCACAACCGCCTGCTCGGGCGGCCGGAGCACCGTCGCATCCTGATGATGATTTCGGACGGCGCGCCGGTCGATGATTCGACGCTGTCGGTGAACACCGGCTGCTATCTCGAGCGGCACCTTCGCCAGGTGATCGAGGAGATCGAGACGCGCTCGCCCGTCGAGCTCATCGCGATCGGCATCGGCCACGACGTGACGCGCTACTATCGCCGTGCCGTGACCATCACGGATCCGAGCGAGCTCGCCGGTGCCATGACGGACAAGCTCGTCGAATTGTTCGAGGAGACGACCGGACCGTCGCATGGCGATGGGCGCGGTCGTCCGGCTGCGGCAGGTGCGCGGCGGTAGCTTTGCGGCATCGGACGGAATTTGAAGCGTCGGCATCCTGAATGCCGGCGCTTTTCTTGTACAAGGTGATTGCGAGATCGGTCAGCGGAAACAGTCCATGGATTTGCAGTCGCTTCGCCTCAACGCATTTCACGGTGCGCGTCTCGCCGCCGCCGCGCTTGCCATCAGCTACTTGGTCGGCTTCTTGCAGCCAGCCGCTGCCGCTGACAAGGTTTCCGCGATCGAAGTGTCGGCGCGCCGCCTCGAGAGCTTTCAGCGTGGATTCTCCGGCACGAAGCGCTTCGGCCGGCTCGAGTTTCGCGGCGGTCTCGTCATGACGTCGACGGACAAGCGCTTCGGCGGCTTCTCAGGGCTCATCATCGCGCCCGATGGGCGACACTTTCTCGCCGTCTCGGACACGGGCGAGTGGCTGGCGGCCGAGATCGCCTACGCGGGTAAAGCGCCAAGCAGCATCGAGAAAGCGCGCATGGGGCCGATCCTCGCTCTTAATGGCAGGCCGCTCACGCGCAAGCGCGAGGCCGATGCGGAAGAGATCGCGCTTCTTTCGGGTACGCTCAGGAACGGCATCGCGCTTGTCGCCTTCGAGCGCAATCATCGCCTCGCACGCCATCCGGTCATTGACGGCGTGCTTGGACGGCCGACCGGGCTTGTCTCGATGCCGCCGGAAGCGCGACGCATGACGAGCAACAGTGGTCTCGAAGCGGTGACGGTGCTGCGCGGTGGCCCGAACCGTGGCGCCATCCTGGCCCTCGCCGAGGAGCTCCGCGACGCCAATGATCACCATACGGGCTGGCTCCTTGGCAAAGGCGCGCCGCAGCGCCTAGCCCTCAAGGATATCGGCGGCTTCGCGCTGACCGGCGCCGCAGCACTCGATGACGGCTCTGTGGTGATTCTCGAGCGCAGATTCCGCATGACGGAGGGTGTAAGGATGCGTCTGCGCTATGTGCCGGCAGACGAGCTCAAGCCCGGCCGCGTAATCGAGGGCGAGACGCTGATCCTTTCGGACATGAGCTATGAGATCGACAACATGGAGGCCATCGCCGTTCACACCGCCCCCACCGGCGAGACGGTGATCACGCTTATGTCGGACGACAACTTCAACAAATTCTTTCAGCGCAATCTGCTGCTGCAGTTCACGTTGCACAAATCCGCCGACAAATCGACGTCGCGTTAGCAGGGCTCAGACAGCACGCGCGTGACGCGAAGCGGTCATGCCATGGGCATCGAATGCAGCAGCAGCAAGCCGTAGGAACGGGCGCCCGTTCTCGGTAATGCGCACCGAGCGCCGACCGCGCTCGACCATGCCCAGCTCCGCAAGCTCATCGAGCTTCACGAGGTCCTTGTCGAAGAAGCTCGGTTCGGCGCCGTGGATGCGCGCAAGCTCGGCGAGATCGACGGCACCCTGGCACATGAGCTGGGCGATCGCATCGCCGCGCAGCTTGTCTTCCGGCGAGAGACCATAGCCCCTGACGGTCGCAGGGTGGCCGGCGTCGATTGCGCGGAAATAGGCACCGAAGTCCGGGGCATTCTGCACGAAACCCTGCGGCAGCCGGCCGATCGACGAAGCCCCGAAACCGATCAGCGCGTCGGATTCGTCGTCCGTATAGCCCTGGAAGTTGCGATAGAGGCGCCCCTGCCGCGCGGCCACAGCGAGCGGGTCGTCGGCGCGCGCGAAGTGATCGAGCCCGATGGCTTCGTAGCCGGCGGCGGTGAAGGCATCGTGGGCGGCACGGGCCTGCCTGAGCCGCGCCTCGGCGTTCGGGAGCGCATTTTCCTGGATGAGCCTCTG
Organism: Pseudomonadota bacterium; assembly: GCA_963205015.1. Taxonomy (GTDB): domain Bacteria; phylum Pseudomonadota; class Alphaproteobacteria; order Rhizobiales; family Hyphomicrobiaceae. The sequence continues at coordinate 3,524 of CAUJKI010000295.1, read as the reverse complement.
ATGAGTCTTGAACCAGGGGACGTGCGCATAGCCGAACAGCGCAACACGGCTCGGCGCCAGCGTCAGCACACGCGCGATCGATGCGGTGAGATCATGTTCGCTCTGATCGGGGAGGCCGTACATCAGGTCGGTATTGATCGCTGCAATGCCGGCGCTCCGCAGCGCATCGACGGCACGAGCTACCATTTCGAATGGCTGAATGCGGCCGATGGCCTGCTGCACGTGCGGGTTCAAATCTTGCACGCCGAGGCTCGCACGCGTCGCGCCCATACCGGCAAGGCCGCGCGCGATCGCGTCATCCACGTGGCGCGGGTCCAGCTCGACAGCGTGTTCCGTGACGCGCGTAAGATCGAAGCGACGCGCCACGCGTGCAGCGACCTCGATCATGCTATCGACGCCGAGCATCGTCGGGGTGCCGCCGCCCCAGTGCAGCCGGCGCACGGATCGGGCAGGCGTCAGGTCTGCAATGAGATCGATTTCGGCGAGCAGGCGCGCGAGATACTTGTCGATCGGCTCGCGACGGCGCACGACCTTCGTATGACAGCCGCAGTAATTGCACATCTCGGCACAGAACGGGACATGCAGGTAGAGCGAAAGGGAGGCATCGGCCGGCAGTGCCGCCAGCCAGCCGGCGTAAGTCGCGGCACTGATATCGGGCTTGAAGTGAAGTGCCGTCGGATAGGACGTGTAGCGCGGCACGGCCCGCTCCGCGAGAGCCAGATCAGTCCAGGTGCTGTGCTGGCGCGCGGCCATCCATTCGGTCTCGGTTTTGCCTCGCGCAAACGAAACAATATCGGGGGCGCAGATGCCTTGACGAAAGTCAAGTAACCTCGATGCCGTAAGCCGCGGCGGATGCGACGAGCCATGACCACAGGCTTTCCGCCGTGCTGCGTGCCGAAATGATCTCGAACGTCGGGGCGTCGTCGATCAGCGCAATCTGCAGGCCGATGTGGGACGCACTCGTCTGGGCTGCATCGCCGACTTTGAAGGCACTCGCATCGAGGTCGATTGCGATGCCCTTTGCGAGGGCATCGCGCACGCGCAGTCCCGAGACTTCCAGAATGACACGCCCATCGCCCTGGGTGGTCACCGCGGCGAGCCCTTCGAGATCAGTGCGCAAGGCGCCGAGCTGAGCTGCTGCGTCGATGCCGCGGGCGACAGCGAGCCATTGTCCGGGTGCGGTGCCGGTGATCGCAATGGCGCCGGCACGGTAGTGCTTTGCAGCATCGGCGACGGCGCAGCCTGCATGACGCGAGAGCACGGCGGTGACATCGGCAGCACAGCCGCGCCGCGTGACAATGGAAATGGCGGCGAAGTCCGCAATCTCGCGGATGTGCACGCCGGGGTCGGGCGTCGAAGCGCCGAGTCGCCCTGGTGTTGCCAGTGCCGCGAGCGCCGATCGGCTCGGCACTTTGCGATCAGCCATGGAGGCGTTCTCCCTTGGGATCGTAGAAGACCGGATCGCACACCTCGGCCTCGACATCGCTGCCGCGGAGCAGATCGACGAGGCGCACGCGCATGCCGTGCCTGGAGGCGCCGCCGCCGATCAGTCCGAGTCCGATCCAGTGTCCGAGTGTCGGCGAGTAGGCGGCTGAGGTCACATAGCCAAGGTCATTGGCCGTGGTCGCCGCTGCGCCGACCGCCAGCAGGTGCGCGCCAGCGCGAACGCGCGCGTCCCGATCGACCGGCTTGAGTCCGATAAGGCCCCAGCGATCCGGCGCCACCAATGCCGGGCGCCCCGCGAGCACACGGCCGATGTAGTCCTTGCGCGTCGACATCATCTTTGCGAGGCCGAGATCGCGCGCGGTCGTCTGGCCATTGATCTCGTTGCCGGCGACATGCCCCTTCTCGATGCGCATGATGCCCATGGCTTCGAGACCATAGGGTTGAATGCCGAGTTCTGCGCCTGCTTCCATGATCGCGTGCGCTACCGCACTGCCGACACCTGCCGGCACGGCCAGCTCATAGGCCATCTCGCCTGAGTAGGAGATGCGGAAGAGGCGTGCAGGCGTGCCGCCGAGGATCGTCACCTCGCGCGCCGTCAGATAGGGAAACGCGGCGTCCGAAAGATCGTGCTGCCGGTCGATGATCCGTGCAAGTGCCTCCCGCGACTTCGGACCCGCGATGGCCATCTGAGCCCACTGCTCCGAGATGCTTGCCATCTGCACGTCGAGGTGCGGCCACAGACACTGATGGCAGAACTCCAGATGCCGCATGATCCCGACGGCGTTCGCAGTTGTCGTCGTCATGACGAAATGCTCGGGTGCGAGACGCGAGGTCGTGCCATCGTCCATGACGAAGCCGTCCTCGCGCAGCATCACGCCGTAGCGCGCGCGGCCAACCGCCAATGTTGAGAACATGTTGCAGTAGACGCGATCGAGCAACGTCGCAGCGTCCGAGCCCTGGATATCGATCTTGCCGAGCGTCGAGACATCGGTGAGTCCCACGCCGCTGCGCACGGCGCGCACCTCGCGTGTCGCACTCTCGAGCCAGTCCTTCTCGCCAGGGCGTGGGAACCATGAGGCGCGAAGCCATGCCCCAGATTCAACGAAGACCGCGCCTTGCGCCTTGGCCCAGTCATGCAGCGGCGACAGGCGTGTTGCGCGGAAATCCTTGGCCCGATGATGGCCGCCAAGAGCACCGATTGCGACGGGTGTATACGGCGGGCGATTGAGCGTCGTGCCGGTGTCGGCGATCGGCTGGCCGCGATCCGCGGCGAGGATGGCGAGTCCGTTGACATTCGATGTCTTGCCCTGGTCGGTCGCCATGCCGAGGGTGGTGTAACGCTTCAGTAGCTCGACTCCGCGATAGCCTTCGCGGCTCGCGAGGCCGACATCCTTGGCGGTCACGTCGTTTTGGAAATCGACAAAGGCGGGGCCGCGCAAACCGGCCACGTGCCAGAGCGCGCGCACGGTCGCGGGTTCATCATCGGCTTTGGGTAACGGCGCAGCGGCATTGGTGAAGCCGAGGTCATTCGCGGCCCGTGTGCCGGCATCGCGGCCGCTCGCGAGCCCCGTGGCGAGCGTCATGATGCCGTTGGCGGCACCTGCGACGCTCATACCCGGCGGAAGCGCGCCCGGCACGAAGGCGGCCAGCGTTTCGTTCCACGCAGGTTTTCCGCCGAGATGGCTCGTCAGGTGCGTAACTGGCGACCAGCCCCCCGACATGGCGAGAGCGTCGCACGAGATGGTGCTCGTGCGACCAGAAGCCTCGTGCAGCTCGATGGCCTGGATCGCGCGGGAGCCGAAGGCCCGCGTAACTTCAGTCCCGCGGAAGATGGGAATGCCGCGAGCTTCGAGATCGGTAGCGAGTGCCGGCGATGCGTTCGCGCGGCTGTCGATGATTGCCTCGATGCTGATACCGGCAGCCGCGGCGTCCATGGCTGTTCGCCAGCCATCATCGCAGCATGTGAACACCGCAAGGCGCTGGCCCGGCGTCACGGCAAACCGATTGATATAGGTGCGCACCGCACCCGCCAGCATGATGCCGGGGCGGTCGTTGTTGGCGAAGACAAGCGGGCGTTC
>CAUJKI010000294.1 GCA_963205015.1 Pseudomonadota bacterium | reverse complement strand
CGGCGCCGCCGCAGATCGCCTCGCAGATCTACACCAATGCGATCATGCCGAAGATATTCGTACGGATCGGCCGTGGCGAGAATATCGACAAGACGCTCGCGTGGGCGAAGTCGGAGATCGAGGGCTTTGCGCGACAATAGTCTCACCCAATGCCCAAAATTTGTGGTGGCGCGACGCTCTGGCCCGTGCCTAATATGTCTCGGTCATACTAAGTCGCGTCATCTGTGATCCGCCGAAGCGGACACGGCAATAAACAAAAGAAATCAACCACGTTTGGAGGAAACGTTTATGAAGAAGAAGTCCATGACCCGTCGGCGCTTCGTCGCCACGGGCGCAGCTGCCGTCGGCGGTGTCGTTGCGGCGCCTTACGTTAGCTCGGCGCAGTCTGCTGGCACGCTCAAGGTCGGCTTCTGGGACCATTGGGTGCCCGGCGCCAACAAGGCGATCGAGAGTGCAGCCAAGGCCTGGGGCGAGAAGGAGAAGGTGAACGTCGAGATCGACTTCATCACCTCGCAAGGCAACAAGATCCTCCTCACTATCGCGGCGGAATCACAGGCCAAGTCCGGCCACGACATCCTTTCGCTGCCGACGTGGCAGCCGGCCCGGCACGTCGATAATCTCGAGCCTGTCGACGACGTCATGGGCGATCTGGTCAAGCAGAACGGCAAGGTCAACGCCACCGTCGAGTATCTGGGCAAGATCAAGGGTAAGTGGGTGGTCGTGCCCTCGACGGCAGGCAGCCAGATCAAGGGTCCGGCCTCGCGCATCGATCTTCTGAAGCAGCACGCTGGCGTCGATATCCTCGCCATGTATCCGGCCGGGGCGGCTCCCAAGGCCGATGGCTGGAACATGGAGACGTATCTCAAGGCTGCGAAGGCCTGCAACAAGGCGGGTGTTGCCTTTGGTATCGGTCTCGGCACGACATCGGATTCCGTCGATACGGCCGGTGCCTTCTTCAACTCGTACGGCGCCGTGCTCGTCGATCAGAAGGAGAACATCACGGTAAAGACGGACAAGGTCCGCGCGGCCATGGAGTACATGAAGGAGCTGACGGCGGAGCTGCCGGCCGATGCGCCTTCGTGGGATGACGCCTCGAACAACAAGTGGCTCGTCTCGGGCCGCGGTGCGTCGATCATGAACCCGCCGTCTGCGTGGGCGGTGGCCGTGCGTGATGCGCCGCAGATTGCGGAGCAGATCTGGCACCACGGCATGCCGATCGGGCCGTCCGGTCGCCATGCGCCGTTCCTCCCCTATTTCTGGGGTATCTGGAGCTTCTCCAAGAACAAGTCGGCTGCCAAGTCGTTGCTTCGCGCATTGTCGACGGAGGCCGCGGCGCAAAGCATGGTCGAGGCAAGCAAGGGCTACGATATCCCGGCCTACGCCAACTTCTCGACCTTCAAGACCTGGGCAGAGATGGCGCCGCCCAAGGGTACGATGTACCACTACGCGAATCCGCACGACCATCAGGTGCTTTCGATCGCGGCTGCGCCGAGCCCGCATCGCATCGCCGAGCAGATCTACACGCAAGGTCTGATGACCAAGATGATCGTCCGCTATCACCGCGGTGAAAAGCTCGATTCGGTGCTCTCATGGGCCGAGGGCGAGCTCGAAGGCTTCATGCGGACCTGACGACTGCAACTCGCCTTTGCCACCTTCCTGCTCGTGCAGGAGGGTGGCGGGGGACGATGTCGCAATGGCGTGATGCCATGACAAGTCCGATCGCAAGTGCCGACGACGCTTCTATTCCGTGCAGCAACTCGCGAGCCTGCAGGTGCGCCGTGGCGCGCCGGTGAACATGCATACCTGAGAGGTCGATAGATGGTCGACGCCACCATAAAGCAGGACGGAGCGGTGATGCGCGCGGATCGGCGCAGCTCACTGCAGAAGACCTTTCAGCGGAAATCGACAATCGCGTTCATAATGACGCTCCCGCTGATCCTGCTGATCGCCATTCTCGTCGTCTACCCGGCGCTCTACGCCGTCCATCTGGCGATGCTGAACAAGTCGATGCAGAAGTTCGTCGGACTGTCGAACTTCACATTCCTGTTCAAGCGCGAAACGTTCTGGATGGTCGTCTGGCAAAGCTGCATCTTCGCGCTCACGGCGGTCTTCTTCAAAGCCATCATCGGCTTCTTCGTCGCGCACTTCGTGCACAACATTCCCGACAAGGGCCAGCGCAAATGGCGCGGCATGCTGCTCATCCCCTGGGTGATCCCGCCGGCGATGAGCACGCTCGCCTGGCTTTGGCTCTTCGATCCCTCCTACTCGGCATTCAACTGGATACTCGAGCGGATCGGACTGAGTGGCGTACCCTGGCTCGGCGATGCCTATTGGGCGCGTTTCTGCGTGATCCTCGTCAATGTATGGATCGGCGCTCCCTTCTTCATGATCATGTATCTCGCAGCGCTGAAGTCGGTTCCCGAGCAGCTGTATGAAGCCGCCAAGATCGATGGTGCGAACTGGTGGCAGACAATGCGCTTCGTGACGCTGCCGATGATGCGCAACATCATCATGATCACGGCGCTCTTCTCGACGATCGTTACGTTCGCCAACTTCGACATCGTTCGCGTGCTCACGCGCGGTGATCCGCTCGATCAAACCCATGTGTTTGCCACCTGGGCCTTCCGCCTCGGCATCGAGGGCGGCGATATACCGCTCGGCGCCTCGGTCTCGTTGTTCATGGTCCCCATCCTCACTATCGGCGCCATCTTCATTCTGCGTGATATCGTGAAGCGGGGGAACGAGGCATGACGGCGACTGCGACACCTTCAGTGCCGGCAGCCACCAAGCCGCGCTACGGCAGCATGAGCCGCGATCGGCGGTGGGCCATGCGCTGGTCGTACTTCTTCCTGATCCTGTTCGTGATTTTCTTCCTGACGCCGCCGATCTACATGCTGATCACGTCACTAAAGACGAGTCAGGAAATATCGGCCATCACGAACCCGTGGTGGGTCTTCGATCCGACGCTCTCAAACTATAAAGAGCTGCTCGGCTCGGGTACATTCCTCACCTTCTTCCGGAACTCGGCGGTCGTCTCGGTGTCCGTGGTGATCATCACCATGCTCATCAGCGTGCCTGCTGCGTTCGCATTGTCGAGAATGCGGTTCTGGGGTTCGGCGACGCTCGCGACCGGCGTGTTCCTCACCTATCTCATTCCCGAGACGCTGCTGTTCATTCCGCTTTTCAAGATGATGGCGGTGTTCAATGAGCTGACCGGTATCGAGCTGATCAATCGGTGGTGGGTGCTGCTGATTCTCTATCCGACGCTGACGGTGCCGTTCTGCACCTGGATCATGATCGGATATTTCGCCTCGATCCCGAAGGAGCTCGACGAGGCGGCGCTGATCGACGGCGCCACATGGACGCAGACGCTGTTGAAGATCTTCATTCCCGTCGCTCTGCCAGGACTGATCGCGGCAACCATCTTCGCCTTCACGGTAAGCTGGGCGCAGTTCCTCTATCCGCTTGCCTTCACGACGTCGGAGAGTCAGCTCGTGTTGCCGGTCGGCATCATCACGACGCTCATCAAGGGTGACGTCTTCAACTGGGGGCAGATCATGACCGGTGCGCTGCTCGGTGCCGCGCCGCCGCTCATCATCTACGCGTTCCTCATGGACTACTACATCGCCGGTCTTACCGCCGGCGCCACGAAAGGCTAGGGGCGAGCATCGATGGCTGAAGTACATATCAGGAAAGTCGTTAAGAAGTACGACGAGGTGCTCGCCGTACGCGGCATCGATCTCGACATCCGCGATCATGAGTTTGTCGTCCTTGTCGGCCCTTCGGGATGCGGCAAGACGACGACGCTGCGCATGATCGCCGGCCTCGAGGACATCACCGACGGCGAAATCGCGATTGGCGGCGACGTCGTCAACGATGTGCCGCCCAAGGACCGCGACATCGCGATGGTGTTCCAGAACTATGCGCTCTACCCGCATATGACGGTGCACGAGAACATGTCGTTCGGGCTGCGCCTGAAGAAGTTCCCGAAGGACGAGATCAACCGCCGTGTCGACGAGGCGGCGCGCATTCTCGACATCAAGGAGCTTCTCGACCGCAAGCCGAAGCAGCTCTCCGGCGGCCAACGCCAGCGTGTTGCCATGGGGCGCGCCATCGTGCGCAATCCCAAGGTCTTCCTCTTCGACGAGCCGCTGTCGAACCTGGATGCGAAGCTGCGCGTGCAGATGCGCATCGAGATCAAGAAAGTGCATCAGAAGGTGCGGACGACGACCGTCTATGTGACGCACGACCAGGTCGAGGCCATGACGCTCGCCGATCGCGTGGTCGTCATGAACAATGGCGTCATCGAGCAGGTCGGCACGCCGAACGATCTCTACCATCATCCGAAGACGCGCTTCGTCGCCGGCTTCATCGGCTCGCCGGCGATGAACTTCATCCCCTGCAAGCTGCAGGACGAGGCAGGGGAGCTCAAGCTTCGCATCAATGACGGGCTGGCACTGCCTGTTCCGCCCGCGCGCGCGGGCAAGTATGTGCAGCACAAGGGCAATGGCAGCGTGCTGCTCGGCTTGCGCCCGGAGCATCTGACCGAGGCGCGCGCTCAGCTCGATCCGGGCGTGGTCGCGTTCGATGCCAACCTGGATGTGACCGAGCCCATGGGCATGGAGACGCTGGTCTACTTCCCGATCAACGGGGAGACGGTCTGCGGGCGCGTCAATCCGGCGGCAGGGGCAAAGGAAGGGGCGCCACTGAAGATGGCGGCCGACCTCAACAACATGCACCTGATCGATCCCAAGAGCGGCCTCGTTCTCTGATCCGGGGCCTGCCGGAGAGGTCTGCGGACTGTTTCCCTCAGTCCTTCCGGGCGCTATCCATAGTTGCTTTCCCGGCAGCGGGCTCCGTTCGACGGATGGGCGGTGCTGCTCCCGAGATCGGACGGCTATGGAAACCTTTGAGCTCTTTCAACGGCTTTCGGTGGCGCTGGCGGTTGGTCTGCTGATCGGCCTCGAGCGCGGATGGACCGAGCGCAAGGAGGAGGAAGGCTATCGCACTGCGGGCCTCCGTACCTTCGCGCTCAGTGGCTTGCTCGGCGGTGTGTGGGGCGCGATCGCGAAGGAAACAGGGGATAGCGGGGGCGCCGCGGCTCTTGGGGCGGCGTTCGTCGTCTATGCGCTCATCTTCGCGTTCTTCCGCTATCGCGAGATCGTCCATGACGGAACCTTCGGCGCGACGACGATCATAGCCGCGATGCTGACGTTTGCGCTGGGCGCGTTCGCGACGCTCGGCAGCATGGAGGTCGCCGCGGCCGGTGGCGTCGCCGCGACGGCCCTGCTTGCCTGGAAGGGCCTGCTTCATACCTGGCTGCGACGGATGACGCAGCAGGAGCTGCGCTCGGCGCTCGTTCTGCTAGCGATGACCTTCATCCTGTTGCCGCTATTGCCGCACCGGACAGTGGATCCTTGGGACGCGCTCAATCCCTACGAGATCTGGCTGATGACGATCATGATCGCGTTCATCAGCTTCGTCGGCTACGTCGCCGTCAAGCTCGCGGGCGATAAGCAAGGCGTCGCGATCACCGGCATCGCAGGCGGGCTGGCCTCCTCGACGGCGGTGACGCTGACCCTCGCGAAGGTAGCAGGAAAGAACCCTGGGCAGGCACGCCTGTTGGCAGCGGGCGTGCTGTTCGCGAGTGCAGTGATGGCGGGGCGCGTGCTGGCGATCGCCGGTGTGATCAACGCGGGTCTGCTGGCGACCATCGTGCTGCCGGTTGGCGCGGTCGGCGCGGTGCTGGCACTCGGCGCGGTGACGCTGATGCTGCGTGGAGCGCACGACGGCAGGGATGGCGGCGGCGGATCGATCGAACTCAAGAACCCATTCGAACTCACGACGGTGCTGCAGTTCGGCGCGATCCTGGCGATCGTCATTCTGGCGACGAAGGTGCTCACGAGTCTCGTTGGCTCAGCCGGCGCCTATCTCGTGGCCGCCGTGTCGGGAATTGCGGATGTCGACGCCATAACGCTGTCGATGGCGCGAGGTGCCGGGGGTGATGCAACCACCGCAGCGATCGCAATTTTTATCGCCGTTGCGGTGAATACGGCCACCAAGACGATCATGGCGTGGTGGATTGGCGGCGTGGGCATGGGCCGCCTTATGGCGGCAGTGTCGGCCGCCGCTGTTCTTGCAGGCGCTGTCGCATTGGTGCTCGCCACCAAATGATGGCCTTCAATATCTTATGACAGGCGCGAGGCCGAAGGCGCCCGGTGCGAGGATGCGTGGCAGTGCGACGGGGGCATCGGCAAAGGCGATCTCGTCGGCGACGAGGGCGTCAAGTCCCGGTTCGGCGAGAAGCGCGAGCGCCTTCTCGATGCGGCGGCGGTAACTCCAGCGCGGACGGCGTCCCGGCGAGACCTGTCCTACCTGGGAGGACTGCAGTCGCAGACGCTGGCTGTGGAAGGCGCCGCCGAGCGAGGCGGGTACGTCCTTGTCGCCGTACCATGAGAGCTCGACGACCGTGGCCTCAAGGCCGGCGCAGTCAATGGCGGTCGAGAGGCCTGCTGCGGACGCGCTCGTGTGGAAGACGACGTCGGCGCCGCGCGGGGCGTCGGCCGGTGCTGCGAATCGTGCGCCGAGGCTCGTGACGATGTCGCACCGATCGGCGACGTCGACGACGGTGACGTCGGCGCCGGGGAGGCGGGCCGCCAAATGACCGACCAGAAGGCCGACAATACCGGCGCCTACAACCACGATCCGGTCACCGGCGCTGGCGCCCGAGTCCCAGACGGCATTCAGCGCCGTCTCCATGTTTGCGGCGAGCGTCGCCCGACGGAGCGGCACACTGTCAGGTATCGGAACCAGCATCTCGACGGGCGCGATGAAGCGATCCTGATGGGGATGAAGGCAGAAGACGGCGCGGCCCTTCAGCGCGTCGGGGCCTTCCTCCACCGTTCCGGTCGCGCAATAGCCGTATTTTACTGGATAAGGAAACGCGCCTTCTTGCAGCGGCGCGCGCATGCGCTCCCACTCCTGTTGGCCGATGGCGCCACTGATGACCAATCTCTCGGTGCCGCGGCTGATGCCGCTAAATGCGGTCCGCACGAAGGCTTGGCCGGGCTCGAGCGACGGGAGCTCGCTCAAACGTATTTCCACCGCGCCCGGGGCCGTGTACCAGATGGCCCGGGCGGTCCGCGCCGGGTCGTTAGGCCGGAACGAATTGGCCGGTGAGGCGTTGGCGAGAGGCATTTCTCCCGCGGTGTCTTTGGGCTTTTCGGCCATCGTCGATCCGTTCCGCGGTGTTCCGCCCTTCAAATGGGCAGTCTCATCAAAACCCCAGCAAGCACAGCAATGACCAACAACGTAGATGATGCGGCGCCGCGTGGCGCTCGGTTTGCAGGCGCCTCAAGCCTTAGCGTACCGACCGGGCTCCAGGCAAACGCCGAGCTCTCACGCCGCCGGCTGATCATGATGGTGCTTAACGTCGTGACATGGCTCGCCATGCTCTGGCTCGGCGCGCAGGTGCTCGGGGCGGGCGGCTGGACGGTCGTCGATGTGATCATGTTCATTTGCTTTGCCTTCGGCACGCCGTGGACGGTGGTCGGCTTCTGGAACTCGGTCGTCGGGCTCTGGCTGCTGCACTTCCACAAGGATCCCATGGGCGCTGTGGCGCCCTATGCAAGTGCCGGCGACGTAACGACGCCGATCACCATCAAGACAGCCGTCTTCATGACGCTGCGCAATGAGGACCCGGGGCGCGCAATTCGCCGCCTGCGCATCGTGAAGGAGAGCATCGACGCGACGGGCGAAGGAGCGGCCTTCAGCTACTTCGTGCTGTCGGACACCAACCGGCCAGAGGTAGCGGCAGCGGAGGAAGCGGCGATCGCCGCGTGGAAGGCGCAGGACCCTGATGCAGCCCGGATCACCTATCGCCGGCGTACCGAGAACAAGGGTTACAAGGCCGGCAACGTTCGCGACTTCTGCGAGCGCTGGGGCAAGGATTACGAACTGATGCTGCCGCTCGACGCGGACAGCGTCATGGCGGGGCCGGCGATCGTTCGCCTCGTGCGCATGATGCAGGCGCATCCGCGGATCGGCATCCTGCAATCGCTGGTGGTTGGGATGCCGTCGTCGTCGGCGTTCGCGCGCATCTTCCAGTTCGGCATGCGCCACGGCATGCGCTCCTACACCATGGGGCAGGCGTGGTGGGTCGGCGACTGTGGTCCCTTCTGGGGCCACAACGCGGTCGTGCGCATCAAGCCGTTTGTCGAAGACTGTGATCTGCCGCTGCTGCCGGGAAAGCCGCCGCTCGGTGGCCACGTGCTCTCGCATGACCAGGTCGAGGCGACGCTCATGCGCCGCGCCGGCTACGAGGTGCGCGTGCTGCCGGTCGAGAACGGCTCGTGGGAGGAGAATCCTCCGACCATGCTCGACTTCGCGCAGCGCGACGTGCGCTGGTGCCAGGGCAACATGCAGTACATCAAGTTGCTCGATCTGCCGGGGCTCCATGCGATGAGCCGCTTCCAGCTCGTGTGGGCGATTCTGATGTTCATCGGCATTCCGGCGTGGACGTTGATGATTGCGCTGCTGCCGATCGCGGCATGGGAGGGGCAATCGATTGCCGGCTATCCCAAGGGGCTCGCGATCTTTCTCTATGTGCTCTTCTTCGTCATGTACCTGAGCCCGAAGATCGCGGGACTGATCGATGCCGTACTGACGAAGGGTGGCGTTGCGCGCTATGGCGGTCCGATGCGGTTTGCTGTGTCGGCCGCACTCGAACTCGTCTTCTCCTTCCTGCAGGGGGCGATCTCGACGATCCGCACGTCGATTTTCATGATCGGGCTCGCATTCGGAAAGTCGGTGGTATGGGGCGGGCAATCGCGTGATGCCTATGGCATCTCGTGGACGACGGCGGCGCGCAACCTCTGGCCGCAGACGCTGTTCGGGGTGATCGTGTGCGGACTGTTGTGGCTGATCGAGCCGGCCATATTCTGGTGGAGCCTACCGTTGACTGCGGGCTATCTTGTGGCGATACCCTTCGCGGTGCTGACGGCTTCGCCCGCGCTCGGACGCTGGTTCAAGCGCGTTGGCCTCGCTGGTATCCCTGAGGATTTCGACCCGCCGCCGGAGATCAGGGCGGTGCAGGAGGCGGCATGACGCTTCAACCTCTGCTCTCGGCGAGCCCAGCCATCCAACTGCACGCCTTCGCGGCCATGACCGCATTCGTGCTTGGCGTCGTCCAGCTGCTGCGGACCAAGGGCGACGGGCCGCACCGGATGTTCGGCTATCTCTGGGTCGGCTTGATGCTCCTGATCGCCGGCAGCTCGTTCTGGATCCACGAGATCAACCAGTGGCATGGCTTCAGCCTCATCCATCTACTGTCGATCTGGGTGCTCTTCTTCGCGCCGTTTGCCGTCATGATGGCGCGGCGCGGCAACATCTCGGCGCACAAGCGCGGGATGATCGGCATATTTGC
>CAUJKI010000293.1 GCA_963205015.1 Pseudomonadota bacterium | reverse complement strand
TTCACGCAGCAATGCTATCACAATGTGCTAGTACTCTCAACCGCGCTGACGCGACGACCGCGCTTCGCTGATGGCTAACCTTTGAGTTCACCCGCGAGCGGCGGGCGGCGAAGCCGGCTGACGCACGTCGGGTGCAACGTCGGGATAGGCCGCGCGATGAGTCGGCGGCGCGTCGACGTGTCCACGCTTCATTTCCGCGATGCGTACGATGACGTAAGCAATGAGTGCGACGACAAAGAAAACCAGGAGCAGCCAGGCTATGCCCTGAAGCGCTTCAATGACCGTTCTGTAGAGTTCCAGTATCCAGCGCTCCTGGGTAAGTTCAAGCACCTTGCTGTCTTTGTCGAACCGTGCCGGTGAGATGTATTTCTCGAGCTCGTAGATACGGACGCCGGCTGAGACACCAACTACGAGGATCGCAAACTTCATGTAGCGAAGCCAGGCGCCACTGATCTGGTCGGAAATGATGCGGTTGAGAATGCTTTCGATCGGTTTGTCAAACATTCGTGCGACGATCAGCGCAACGACGACCGACAGAGCGAACGTGACCAAGAGCAAGGTGAGGAACATCGATGCTCCTTGTGGGGCCTGACGTCCGGCTTCAGGCCCGCGCCGCTCGCGGCGCGTCGAACCGTGCGCAGGCCACGGTACCCGGCATCTGCGCGTCAGGCGAACGAGCCCATGGGCCCCGGATAACTCACTTCCTCGAGCTTGCCGGTGTCCACGTCATAGATGAATCCGCGCACAGTAACCGCGTCCGGCCCGCTGGTCGGAATCCAGGGGTGGTTCAGGATTGCCGACATCCCGCGGCGCACGTCCCACTCGAGGCGTTCCGTCTGCTTCGCGCTGCGCGGCGCGTCGAGCGGCTCGAGCGGGCCGCGGAAGGCGTGAAACTGGCTCGGGGTCGACGCGCACTTCTTGCAACTCATGAACGGACGCGACGTTGCCTCTCCCAGCAGTTTCTCGGCCGCCGGGTCGCCTTCCAGACCGGCCTTGAGCAAGTCGTCGGTAAAGGCGAGCATGCCGCAGCGCGTGTGATGGATCAGGATGATCTCATTGGTATTCAGCAGGTGATGCGAGATGATGAGGCTGCGGATCGCATCGTCGGTCACCACACCCCCGGCATTACGGATGATGTGCGCATCGCCCGTCTGCAAGCCGAGCAGATCCTCGACGTCGAGGCGCGCGTCCATGCAGGCGACGACCGCCACGTGCCTGGCCGGGTTGATCGGCTGCTTTCCGGGGTAGTTGGACTTGTGCACCGCCTGGCCGCTCGCGTACTGCTTGTTGTTGTTCAAATACTCGTCAGTCATCTTGTTTGCCATGGCGTCTCCTCCTTTGGCTTATCGCCCTGCTGAAATCGCCTTCGCACCCGTTGGGCCGCAGGCCGAGGCGACACGGAAATGCTACTCCTTCGGGCACTTGCAGAACATCCGTGGCAGGGGGGCTGACGCTTCTGGAGCTCTGTACTTCGGCTACTGGTCGTACCCCGCAGCCTGAGTCGCCCAACGTTCGAGCTAAGCGGCAGATGCCCGCTTGCCGGTGGCCGTCCGCTTGGGCGATGGGTTAGCCGCCTTCCCCCTGTAGGGAGCCAGTTCCTGGCGCAATACATCCCTGAGTGCTCCAACCGTCAGCGGGCGCTCGTCAGCTGGCTTCCGTTTGGGCAATTCGATTGCAGCACGAAGCGCCGAGTTGATCATCGTCTGGTATCCCGTACCTTGCGCCTCTGCCTTGGCACGGAAGTACTCGATGACATCGTCGTCGAGCATGATGGTGATCCTCGTCTTGCCCTTCGAGGGGATCACGGGACCCCCCTTCCCCTTCGAGAAGTCGTATTCCTTGCGCATGATATTGCTCCGCTTCACGTCTGCTGCACTTGCGCGCGGAGATCAATCGAATGCGGTTGCCGCGCGTCGTATGGACAACGACAAGGATCCGGCCGAGTGCGTCGATGCCGAGCGTCACGTATCGTGCCTCGCCTTCCGACGGGATCCTCGATGGTTACCGAGAAGGGATCACGAAGTGCTTGTTCGGCGTGCGCGAAGCTGACCTTGTGCTTGGCCAGGTTAGCCTTGGCTTTGACCGGATCGAACTCGATGTCCACGGGACTAGTATGCATATAATATGCATATTGTCAAGACCGACGCAGTGCGGTGAGCGTGCTAAGGCGGCTAACGTCCGAATTAAGCCGCGCCGCGAAGCGGCGTCGGCTTGAATGAATCGTTAGGCCGCGGCCAGTTTGAGCTTGCCGACTCGCTTCAGATCGACCTGCTGCCTCGCCGCCCAAAGGTCGTGAGCGTCCTGCATGGCCAGCCAACTCTCGGGAGATCGACCAATGGCCTTGGAAAGTCGGAGAGCCATCTCCGGGGTGACTCGACTGGCACCCTTGAGGATTCGGCTGAGAGTAGAAGCTGCGACATCCAGCTTTTCCGCAAGCTCGCGACCGCTGACGCCGTTGGGCTCGAGGTAGACCTCGGTGATGAACTCGCCAGGGTGGGGAGGGTTATGCATGGTCACTAGTGATAGTCCTCGTAGTCCAGGACGTACGCGTTCCCATCCCGGAACTCGAACGTCAGTCGCCAGTTGCCGCTAACCGAGATTGCCCACCGCCCGCGCATTTCGCCTTTGAGAGGATGCAACCGGAATCCCGGGACATCCATGTCCTCGATGCTTTGGGATGTGTCCAACGCGGCAAGTTGCATCCGGAGCCGCTTGGCATGGCTGGCCTGAACGCCCGACGCACTGCCGGTCTCAAAGAACCTGCGCAGGCCCTTGTGCCGAAACGACTTGATCACATCAC
>CAUJKI010000292.1 GCA_963205015.1 Pseudomonadota bacterium | reverse complement strand
CAGCTCCAGCGCTTGGTCGTAGTCCGCCAGCGCCTCGCCGATCCAGTACCATGCCCGCCGCCGACTGCTGAAGCGCGCGCCGTGGCGTTTGAGCAGATCGCGGTGCGGATAGGTGTCGCCGGTCAGCCACCACCAGCACTTGCCGCCGCTTCGCGCTGACTGCGTTCCGCGATGAGGGTTCCGGCTGACTCAGACATGGCTGTTCCTCCACGGACTGAAGTCCTTCAGGTGCGCGTCTTTGCCGCGCTGGACCGCGTACTCGTAGCCGGCCAGCACGCCGGGGCAGCCCCGCCGGCGACCCGAAGGGCGACCGGTGCGCGGCTGAGCGCAGCGGCACCAGCCCACGCCGCGCACCGAGTCGAAGCCGCCCGCGGCTTTCGCCGGTGGGGTGGCGTGCTGCATTGCGTGGCGCGTTGCACCGAAGATGCACGGAATGGGACGGGCATATGCGAGGTGGCTGATGCGGCGCGCGGGTGCGAAACTTCCGCGCGACAAGGCGCAGTGCGCTGTACGACCTAGCAACGTGTGCGAGTGGTGGGTCGCGAAAGTCCACTACCGGCTAGCGGCGAGTGGACGTGCGGAAGCCGTTACTCCAACGTCCTATTCAAACCGGCGATTGAACGGGATATCGGCTTCGTCCAACGGCTCCTCAACCGCATTGCGTGTCCAAACCGGATCGAAGCCGGATGCCGCCTCGGCGCGCACCGTGAGCTCGATATGGATGTGATCCGACTTGTCGTCCAAATTCTGGATCGCGCGGAAGAGCTTGCTGACCTTGCCCTTGTCCGCTGATGCACTGAGTAAGTAGCGCTGTGAGATCGCTGCCCTTCCAGGCGCTCCACGTGCAAGCGGACTCGGTGGCATCGGCGACTCACCAAATGAGGATGGCCCCGACGGCTCCTCAATCGGCTGATTCGTAGGCACCGCATCGACAGGCGGGGGCGCGGTGGCCTCACGCGCGATCTGTGCGGAGATCACGTAGGCGCCGCGCAGGTCGATTTCGTCAGATGCAACTGCGCGGTCGATGTAGACCAGACTTGGATCCGGGAAAACAGGCTCGCCGGATTGCCCCTCAACCAGTGCGCTGTAGCCCAGCTTACCCTCTGCGATACCTCGCCGGATTGCCTCACGCACGGCATCGGCCGAGGTGAGGCGGACGAAGTTGAGGTACGAGTAGAACCCGTTCGTGATCCGCTCGGTCTCCTGAACCGGGTCCCGTGGGAGATCGACGAGCGCGATCAGCTTCTCCGGTGTGACACGGTCGGACAGCAGATAGGTGTCGGTCAACGCACCCGTCACACGCGCGTGGAGCTGTGGATCGCTGCGGCTCTGCAGTTCCAGATAGCGCCACTTGTACGGCGTACCAGAATTTTGTGCGGGCTCGGGTACCGCCGTTTGGTCATAGACTGCGACGACACCGCGCTTGATGCGCTCGGTGCTGGCACGTATACGTTCGTCAAGCTCCTGGACTTGCTCGGCGGCGAGGTGCTTGCGCTGTTCGCGCTTGATCGACTCCATCGCCAACAGCTCACGCGCGGCGGAACGCAGCGAATCTGCGCCTGAGTAATTTGGAATCGCGAACGCGAGGCCGTTCTTGTACTCGCGGCGCGACGAGCCGCAAAACTCGAGCCAGTGCGTGAGCTTGGTGTCGAGCTCGCTGCGGTTGGACGCCTCGGACCACTCGAAAGGCAGGTAAACCACTTGCAGCATCGGCACGCGGTCGTTAACCCGATCTGAGTCGATCGGCCAGACGACCGCCCCGCGTACGCCAGCCAGCTCGGTTTCCAGCGTCGACTTGATGCGCGCCATGACATCGTCGGCGGTGAAGTTCTTGAGCGCCTCGTCGATCAGCTTGTTGAGGTTGGCCTGCGTCTCGAACCGGTAGCGGCGCCCAGTGTGATGCAGATACAGCAGCTCGTTCTTCAGGTCGTTGAGCGCGGAGACCAGCGGCATCCGATCGAGGCCGGGGACGGCGGCGGCTTGCAGCAGGTCGACCTCCGCGATGCCACGCTCCTCGCCTTCGCGCGCGCCGAACGAGTACAACATGACCGATGTCGCGAGGCGAGTGCCGGCCCGGAAACGCTGCAAGGTTGGGCTGTCCGACGCGATCCGCCGGTCGACGCGATTCGTGCGCGCCTGCTGGCCGACCAGATCGGCGTTGAGCACCGAGCTGTACTGTTCGCGCTGGCCGATCTGCGTGAAGAACGCGCTGCGGGTATTGTCCATGTCGAGCGGCACATCGCCGGGACCGATCAACGGCTGCAGATCGCGGCCGTGATTCCACAGGTCGTAGACGACGCTGGCAAGAAACTGCAAGGCGCCGCGCGTGCGCTGATAACGCGACAGCGTGCCCCAGCGGTGATACATCAGGTCGAGCAAATCCGGGTGGAACGGGTAGCTTTCCAATATCCGGTTCTGCAGGCGTTCGGCGTCCTGCGCGATCTGCGCGGCGTCGTGGGAGGACAATCCCCCGGCGGACTGGCGCGCCTTCTTGAACGACTCGGCGTAGGCGGCGGCGACCTGCCGGCGCACCGACTCCTCGCCCAGCGCGCGGAACAGCCGGCGCTGCACCACACGCATCACCTCCGGCCCACTGACCGGTTCGCGCTTGGCGTCGAGGCGGCTGACCAGATGGTCGAGCGTGTTGAGCAGCCCCTCGGCCCCCAAGCCTTCACGGACGCTGGCCTGCAGCGAGTACACGACCACCGCATTGCGCGATGCCGCGACCGACTCGGTCAGGTTCTTGAGGAACACCATGATTTGGCGGCCGAAGGTGCTGTCGCCGATGGTGACGGTGTGCGCCGCTTCGACGTAGTTCAGGATTTCGTCCAGCAGGATGAGCGTAGGCTGCTTGAGCTCACGCAGAAACTGAGCGATCGTCTCGCCGCCCGGTGTGGTGAGATTCGCGTCCTCGTCGGCGACGTGCACAAACCCCGCTGCGCCGCCCAACTGATGGAACATTTCGCCCCACAGCGTGCGGATGACCGTGCCGTCCTCTTTCGTCCACGACTGGCGGACGGGCAGCTTCTCGCACTGGACGGCCGCGACCGCACACGCGCCTGGATTGGGCAGGTCGGCCGGCAGACCGCTGATCTTCGCGCGGCTCTTGGCGATGTGATACAACGCGATCAATGTGTGCGTTTTGCCGCCGCCGAACGGCGTGCGAAGCTGCAGCACCCGATCCCCCTGCCCGCCGTTTAGCCCGCCGAGCACGTCACCCAGCAGCGCCTTGAGCGACGCCGTCAGATACGTCTGTTCGAAGAAGCGCGCCGGATCGCGGTAGACGACCGGGGTGTTGGCGTCGTTGCGCGCGACGCCCCACAGATCAGCGGCGTAGGTGTCCATTTTCAGATTGCCGGCGAGGATGTCGTCGTGGGGGATGGCGCCGGCGTCCTTCCACGAGTGCAGCGCGCCGGCCGCCGTAGCGGGCGCGGCCTCCGGCTTCTTTGAGTAGCCAAGCTCGGCCAGCAGCACCTTGATCTGCGAGTAGAACAGCGTCGCTTCGTCTTCATCGACATCGTCGCTGGCCTCGTGAGTCGCCTCGTTGCGGATGTCCTTGAGCATGCCCGGGTCGAACACACGGAAGCGCGGATACTTGCGGCCCAGCACGGCTTCGGCACTATCGATGAACTTGTTGTCGCGGAAGAAGCGCAGCTTGGCGCCGAGCGTGAAGCCCTTGAAGCCCTTCTCGCGCGCGGCCCGATCCTTGATCTGCTCGGCGGCCTGCGCCTCGCGGTCGGTCAGGAGCTTGCGCTGGGCCGGCGGCAGCTTGCCGAGCACCTCGTCGTAGAAGTCCTCGTAAATGGCTTCGAGCAGCTTGCCCATCGCCATCACGGCGAGGGTGTAACTCCCGCGGTCGAGCAGTGCCTTGGCTTCCAGAAGTTTCGCGTCGTAGTCCACTTTGTGTTGGTCCTCCGCTAGGACTGGGTTGTGAGCGATTCATGCTTACCGGCTTGAGTCGCTTGCCAGAACTTCCAGTTTGAAATGTCCGGGGTATAGCCGTAGTGCGTCCTGAGCGCCGACTCGAGCTCGTCTGAGCAGTTGGACAGAAAGTCACTCAGTACAGATGCGTCTGCCGTAGCATCTTCGATCTCTTTGTTGTCCATGTCGATGTCGAACTCGCCGCCGCGGTCAATCAGGTAGCCTTGGTCAACGGCATCGTCAATTTCTCTATTGAATTCAATGTCATCAGGATACGTCAACTGCCGATAGCGAAGCATTTCGTTGGTTTGAGCATAGAACAGCGCCTTCACAACGGGATGAGATAGGCCATCCAACGCGCGTTGAAACCGATCAGCAAGCTCAATGAATTGTTCGACTTCGGGCAGATTGTTTAGCAGTACTTCACTAGCTTCGTCCTTGTCCTTTAGCTGCTTGAGCTCATCGATGATCTTCTCGAGCCTTTGCTTTTCGGCTTCAAGTTCCAGAATCTTCCCCTGTGCTTGCTGGTATTTGTCGCTCAGTGCCTGGTGATCACGTCTCGGGACATGCGAAGACGGAGGGATCTTGGCGAGAAACGACTGAAACTCACCAACATACTGCTCAACCTGCTTGTTCCAAGCCTTTGTAGGCATTGGAGACAAACTGAATGCTTGATTGATAGCATCCCGTAGGTCGGCAAGGTCACCTGCATCGTTGATCATTCCCATCTGTGTGACCTTTAGTACGTTCTTGACCTTGTCGGGCGTGAGCGGTGGCAATACGAGAAGATGCCAAGACCGCTGTGTAGCCCACGCAGCGCCAAGCTCACAGAGACAGAACTCACTGACCAGAAAGTTCTGACTGACAACAAATAAGAAGAGGCTGGTCTTATCAATCTCAGATCGGATCGCTTCAATGTAGTTGGGCGTACCGTTCGGTATCCCCGTTGCGTCGCCGGAGGTGCAGAAGATCGATTTATGATCAATGCCACATCCGACATCCAACAATGTAACCAGCCTATCGATTACAGGTTTGTCTGCCGAAGCGTGGCTAACAAAGAGCTTTCCGTCCATGTGCACCTTTCAGCCGGTCTCTGGTTGCCATCCTAAACAAGCATTGACCCGCTCTGAGTCTTCATCATAACCGTCAAATATCGCAACATTGAGCATACATGGTAATACGTCCGCGTGTACACAAAGGCTGGCCCGGATGCCAGACAGGCTCGCCGGCGCGATCAGTCCTCCGTCTCGGTCCGGCCCGCATACGGCAGATTGAGCATTCGGCTGAATTCCCACAAAAGGCTGTCGGCGAGTTGATCGTGTTGGTTGCCGTACCAGTCGGTCCAGTACTCTCTGCGGCAGCAGTAGAACATCATGACCCTGAGCTGCATCACGTCGAGATCCCAGCGGCCCGTCTCCTCCCAGTGGTGCTCGCGTTGTGCCCCTCACTCGTGGAACGACAGCCCGAGTTCTTCAGCGACCATGTATCCGTCAAGCAGGAGTGCGAACTCGCGCCAGTCCTCGAACTTCGGAAGCACGAGTGTTTGCGCCTCCGCCTCGGCAACCGTCTCCGCCATCCCGTCACGCATCGGTCGCTTTCCTTATCGTCGTGGACACGGCATGAAACCAGACCTCACCCTCGACCCGTCTCCCAAGGAGTGGGGCGGCGGAGCGTCAGCGGCGCGGGGTGAGGTTTCCCCGGACACGGCGGTGCCGTGTCCCTACGGATGGCCGGGAAATTCCCCCTCATCACTCATCACTCGTCACTTCCCTTACTTCCCTAGAGCATCGCGCCTTCGTCGACGACGCGGCGCCACGCTGCCAGCAGCGTATCGATCGCGCGCTGTTCGCCCGTGCGCTCGTCGCGGACCATGCCCGGCAGCGGCTCCCCGGCCAGCGCCCGGCCCGACAGCGCCTGCGCCGTCAAGCGCAGCAAATACTTGTCCGGCGACGCCTGATTGAGGAAGTCCTGAATCTTGCGGCTCTCGTGATCCGCCAGCCACAACAGCCGGTGCAGCACGTCGATCAGCGGGGCGGGGCGGCCGTCCGCGCCCGGCAGGCCGAGTGACTCGGAGTCGCCGCGCTCGGCATACTCACGCAGGCGCACCTTGCTGCCCTTCTTGTCCACCAGCGCCGCCGACCCGCGCGTGAGCGCCGCCGGCCCGGTATCCAGCTCGACGCCGGTGGCGCGCGCCAGCGTATTGGCCTCGTCGAACTCGACCGGCGCTTCGGCGTAGTAGCTGCGGCCCATGA
>CAUJKI010000291.1 GCA_963205015.1 Pseudomonadota bacterium | reverse complement strand
AGTCGGGCCGCTCTCTCGGCTGAATTACGTGTCCGCTCATCCCCCACTGAAGACAAGACGCTGGCCTTGCCAAACAGTTGCGAAGGGCCAGAAGAAGAAGAACGCATCTATCCGGACAGCGCGCCGCGCAAAGTTGCGGTATCCCACAAGCTGCCATCCCATGAGGCCTGATCGGTGACGTTAGGACCGCCGCCGAGCATGTCCGGTGTTCGGGGTATCGCGTCAGAGGGGCAGATGACGCGCAACGTTGGCTCGGCGCAAGAAATCTAACCTAGTGCCAACTTGCCGGACGGTTCACGGGGCCATCTCTCGCAACTCACTCTTGGGCGACGCGGGCATACTGCCTTGTCGTCAGTCCACCTTTGTCACCAACGACCGGCGAAGAGGAACTGGCCAGGTTGCGTCGTGTCAGGCGCAGGTAATCGTCAATCGCTTAGCAGGTCTGGTGAAGCGGAATGTGCACCGGGAGTCGCAAAGCCTTCGTGATCGGCGAGCAAGTCTGAAAGCTTGGTTCCACTCAGTGGAACAATTGTGCTGTCTTCCCGAGACAACAAAAATTCTGTATCAATGCCACAGCGTGTCGAATTCAACAGGGACGCGCGGGCTAACGGGCTGAATGGACGGCCTTGGTTCTGAAGAAGCAAGTCATGTCAGACGGAGGCAAACTCCGCGACAGTAGAGGAGAGGAAACAAGTTATGAGCTTGCCGAAATTCGTGCGCTTCGCAGTTGTCGCGGCCGGAACCCTGAGCTCTCTGCTGTTCTTAGACGCTCGAGAAGCAACCGTTGCAGCGCAGACAAAAGACAAAATCCGCATCGCGGCACAGGTCTGGTTCCCGAGCTTCCCGCAGTATACTGCCATTGAGCGCGGCATCTATGCGAAGTGGGGCCTGGATCCATCGATCAAGGTCTATCCTTCGGGCGCGCCAATCGTGCAAGCGGCAGCAACCAGCGAGTGGGACGTTGCCCACATCGGCCTGCCGCCAACGGTCCAGGGCGTAAAGCTCGGCCTGATTATCGCCGGCGCCATCAGCGAGGAAGCGATCATCCAGGAGATGATTGGCCGGCCCGACTATGTCGCGGCAGTGCGAAAGGATCCGTCCAAGCTAAAGGGCGCAAAGATTTTCATTACCACCGCTTCCACAGGGCACTTCATGATCGAAGGGTGCCTCAAGAAGCGCGGCATCGCGATGTCCGACGTGCAAGTGCTGCCATCCGAGCAGCAGGCCTCGCTCTCCGCTTTCATTGCAGGCAATGGCGACCTGGCTCAGCTCTGGCCGCCGCAGACGACGGCTGCGCGTGAGCGCGGCAACGTAAAGCTGTGCGATGGCGTCGAGGCAGGGCTGAAGATTCCGTCCGTCTGGGTGATCCATCCGGACTTCGCCAAGAAGAATCCGGATGCGGCGGTACGCTGGCTGCGAGCAACTCTGGAAGCCGTTGATTGGGCGCGCAAGAACAAAGCTGAGGCCGCTGCGCTCTATAAGAAGTGGGATCAGTTCCGCGGTACGCAGACACCAGACAGCTTCCTCAAGGAAGAGATCGACCTCGCCACCGATCTCTGGCCGATCGAGGAGCAGCTCAAAGTGATGAAATCCCAGGGAGACAAGCCCGCGTACGTCAACGAGGCAATCGAGGGGATTGCGCAGTTCTACGTCCGCATCGGCCGGATGAAGGAAGTGTCCCCCGCGATCTTCAAGATGATCGATACGAGCTGGATCGACAAAGCCGCCGCGCTGCCGGCCCGGTGAGCGAGAACCCGGCGGGGGTGGGCGCCTGCCCACCCCCCAATCGACTCGCAAAGCGCACAGCGGAAAAATGCAAAACGACCTTTCTTACGAAAATGTCACCATGCGGTTCGAGGGGCGCTCGGGCGCTGTCCAAGCTCTCGAACGCTTCGACTTCCAGGTCAACTCCAGCGAATTTCTCGTCATTGTCGGGCCGTCCGGATGTGGGAAGAGCACGCTCCTTCATCTGACGGCGGGATTGTACAAGCCGCCGACCGGCCGCATCCTGCTCGGCGGCGCGGAGATCAAAGAGCCCGGTCCAGATAAGGCGATCGTCTTCCAGAACTTCTCGTTGTTTCCCTGGAAGACCGTGCACGACAACATCGACTTCGGCCTGCGCATCAATGGCATTCCAGCAACCGAGCGTGAAGAGCAGATCAAGCGGGTGATCCATCTCATAGGTCTAGAGGGCTTCGAGAATCATTATCCACGTCAGCTCTCCGGCGGGATGCAGCAGCGTGTAGCCATCGCTCGGAGCTTCGTTCTCAAGCCGCGCACGCTACTGATGGATGAACCGTTCGCTGCCCTCGATGCGCAGAACCGCCAAATCATGCAGGAGGAATTGGTCCGCATCTGGCAGACGCAGCGGCCCACTGTCCTCTTCATCACGCACAGCGTCGAGGAGGCGGTCTTTCTTGCCGATCGCGTAATTGTCATGACACGCCGGCCGGGGCGCGTGAAAGAGGTGATCGATATCGCGCAGATTGCCGGAGAAAATCACTGGCGATCAGATCCCTTCGATGAGGTGATCCGGCGCGCGGATTTTCAGGATACGCGCTCGCGCATCTGGGGGCTTGTCAAAAGCGAGATCAGCGTCAGGAATTGAAAGCATGAATGGCGCAGCACGCAACAATGGCCTCGCCCGCGCGCTGCTTGGCGCGATCTCTATAGGATCCGTACTCGCTGCGTGGTGGCTGGTCACCTCGCTCGAACTCGTCAAGCCGCTCATCCTGCCGCCTCCGGCCGATGTCTGGACGGGCTTTCTGGACATCTGGCACGGCTATCTCAATGTGCCATTCTGGAATCATTTTCTCGCCAGCATCTCCGTCATGCTTGGCGGCTATGCCATGGCGATCGTAGTGGGCGTGCCGCTCGGGATCTTCATGGCGTGGAATCGCGTCGCAGATTGGGTCTTCGGACCGCTTCTCCAAATCCTGCGCCCCATTCCGCCACCTGCGTGGATACCGCTCGCGATCCTCTGGTTCGGCATCGGCTATGCCGGCAAGATATTCATCGTGTTCGTTGCGGCCGCCGTGCCGTGCATCCTCAACAGCTATCTGGCGATAAAGCAGACACCGCCGGAACTGTTGAGTTCCGCGCGCAGCCTTGGCGCTAAGCCGCGCACTCTGCTGTTCGAGGTTGCAATCCCCTCGGGCCTTCCAACGATCATGACGGGTCTCAGGATCGCCCTCGGCATCGCCTGGGCTTCGATCGTCGCAGCCGAACTCGTCGTCTCGCTCGCAGGTTTCGGCTTTCTGATCATGAACGGCTACCGCAATCTCGAGAGCAATATCGTATTTGTCGGAATGGCAGCTGTTGCGGTCTTAGGCCTGCTGATGAACGTCCTGTTCGTGCACATTGAACGAGCCCTGCTCCCGTGGAGAGAGGACCAGGACAATGGCTGATGGATCGGCCGAGGCTAGGGCGGGCCGCTTGTCGATAGAAGCTGCGCCGAAAGGCGCCACGCTGGGGGACTGGATTGAAGCGCTGCCGAATGCGGTGCGCGTCAGCGTCATGCTCCTCTTCTGGCTCGCTGTTTGGTACGGCGTCGTCGAACTATTCAACGTGTCGAAGGACTTTCTCCCCAATCCAATCGACGTCCTAATCCGGATCGTGCGCTTGGCGTGGGAGCCGGTCGGAGCGGGGGCGCTCCTGACGCACGCATGGGCCAGTATCGTCCGGTTGATGTGGGGATTTGCGGCGGCGATCCTCATCGGTGTGCCGCTCGGTCTCGCGATGGCCTACTATCGCCCATTGCAATGGCTCGTCGCGCCGCTTTTCGAGTTGTTCAGGTACATCCCGCCGATCGCCTGGGCGCCATTCGCAATGTTCTGGTTTGGCGCAGGCAGCGCCGCGCAAGCCTACGTGATTTTCACGTCGTCGTTCGCGCCGATCTTGATAAACACATTTCGTGGTGTACAGCTCGTCGATAGCCGGCTGATCGACGCTGCGCGCACACTTGGTGCGAAGTCATGGACCATTCTCTTCGAGGTGGCTCTGCCTGCGGCTTTGCCTCATGTCGCCACAGGTCTGCGCATCGGCCTGGCGACGGGATGGATGGCGCTCATCGCCGCCGAAATCGTCGCGGGTACCGGCAGCCGTGATGGTCTTGGTTATTTGATCCTTCAAGGTCAGCAGCAGCTCCACGCAGATCTTACAATAGGTGCGATGGTCCTCATCGGTATCCTCGGCTCACTTATTGATGTGAGCATCCGGACGGCCGAGAGGCGCTTCGCCTACTGGCGCGATTAACAGCAGACGCGTTAAATCTGCAGTCCGGCAATAGCTGTTCTTGCCTCTGGAATAGCGGTCGGGACAGCGGCCAATCATGCCCAGCCGAAAGCCGTCTCACCATTTCACGTTACTGCACATCAGGCGGATAGGCGTGCTCTTTCAGGTCGCCTCGCCCCCTTCGCTCTGTCATGTCCGTTGGCAGCATCATCGCGACCGGGCTGCGGCGCCAACTTTCGGTCCGGAAGAGAGCCACGCTGAAGTCGGCTTTGTCTCTGCTTACGCAGGAACGAGAAGTTACAAATTGAGCCGTTCCGAGTCCGCTTCGGGTCACAGAGTGCTGGTTTGACAACCGTACCGCGTGTCCGGTCGTCCTCCGACAGGAGACGACTTGGTGGCCTCAGGGGATACGCGCAGCGGGTCAGTAGCCGACATTCGGCCCACATAGCTCCGCTTCGCGCGGATCGGCGCACGTATACAGAAGCGGACATCGAAGGAGGCCGACTTGACCCCGTCGTACCGTGCGAATGGCGTGTCCGCTCTCGAAGGGGCTTCGGCCGGAAAAGGCCGACGCAATCCGCCGCGAGCGAGCTCGCAAGCGCGCGAGGTTATTTGCGAAGGATCTTTTCCATCGCCTTGCCCTTGGCGAGTTCGTCGATGAGTTTGTCGAGGTAGCGGATCTCGCGCATCGTCGGCTCCTGAATCTCCTCCACGCGGACACCGCATACGACGCCGGTGATCAAAGATCGAGACGGGTTCATCTGCGGCGCGTGCGCGAAGAAATCCTCGAAGCTCGTCTTCTTCGCAAACTCGGCTTCCAGTGAGGCCTGGCTGTGGCCGGTGAGCCAGCGGAAGATCTCGTCGACCTCGGCCCGGGTGCGGCCCTTCTTCTCCGCCTTGGCAATATAGGAGGGATAGACGCTCGCGACGGGCATGGCATAAATGCGGCGCCAGTTGGCGGCGGCCCTGCCTGTTGCTTGTTTCATGGCGGCTCGTCCTCTGGCGGCCCCGTGACGACGGGCATGACGTCGATGCCGTCGCCGGGGAAGATGGTGATGTGCGGATGGTCCTGGAAGAGGGCGGCGGCAGCGGTGATGTCGGCGGCTTCGACGATCAGAAAGCCCGCGATCTGATTGTGCGCATCGGTGATGCCGGACTTGGTGACGCGCCTGGTCTTGCCCACCATGACGTCGGTCGCGACGATGGCGGCAGCGTTGCGCTTGCTCCACGCCTCCCACGCCTTCAAGCCAGCCTTGTCGATTGCTTCCTGCTCGGATTTGGGGCGCGCGCGGAAGGCAGCGACGTCTTCCGGCTTCATGGTGTAGACGGCAACGAAGCGAGGCATGGGCGTGCTCCGGACTTGGTGGGATGCCCATCATAGCAAGGTGCTAGCAACGCTCGCATCTTACGACTCGAAGGGCATGTCGGACGCCGTGGGACGTTTGCGCCGTTTCGGTCCAGTCCACATGACGCCCGGATACCCTTTTAAGGGGCGCAGCCTTTCGTAGCGATAGGCCCATTCCGGCGAGTCCTCGATGGCGACGTGATAGAGCGGTTCGCGACCAGTCCGGCTGTCGAACAAGGCACGCGGTATATTCACCATCTTCGATGACCGCCCGCGCGTATACGCAACGGGGGTGCCGCAGCAGGAGCAGAATGCGCGCGTGTCCCCGGTCTGTGAACTGATTTCGAACCGAACTCATCGTCGATCTACGGCAGGTCTGATACTAATCAGAAGCCGACATGTCGGGCCACCGGAGCACATGAAGCAGCAATTGGTGCGCAACCAACGCACCCTCGCCGGCAACTTTGTCTGTTCTCGAATGGCCTGCCGAAGCAATCAGCAGGCCGTCATTGCTTGGATGCATACCGCAGGGCCCGCGCCATATGCTCATGGAATTGCGCGGCTGCCGCAGGTAACGCCCGGTCCCTAAGCAACAGCATCTCTATACGCGCCACACTCATCAGACGGTCACGCAGGCGGACGGCCGCGAGTTGTCCTGATTTCAAACCGGATGCTGCGCATAGCCGCGAGAGAAAAGTGATACCCGACGTGCTTTGCGCAAAGTTCGAAAGCATCTGGATGGAATTGCTCTCGAACTTCGGCATGAGCCCCACGCCAGCAGCCAATGCGGTCGCCTCGAGAAGAATACGGCTGCCTGAGCCCGCCGGTGTCAGCGCAATGGGATATTCCAAGGCTTCGGTGAGGGAGAGACTATCGGCCTTGGCCAAGGGATGATCCACGGACATCAGGGCGTGCACCGGGAAGCGCAAGCGCAGGGAAGCGCGCACAGCGGCGGGGAGCTGCGGCTGAAATGCAATGCCGATATCCGCACGCACATCCTCCACGGCAGCAACCACCTCTTCCGTCGAGGCCACGGTAACCTCGAAGCGGATGCCAGGATTTTCGGCCGTGAATTGGACGATGGCGCGCGGCAGCACGTCCTGCGAAACAGAATCGATCACCCAGATCCGCACCACGCCACGGCGAAAGCCACTCAGTGCATCGATCTCGGAACGCACACGCTCCGAAAGCCCCCGCGTGTCTCTCGCGAAGCGGAGAAACACCTCGCCGGCCGGCGTCAACGACACGCCGCGTGCATGCCGCTCGAAGAGGCTGACGCCGAGATCCGCCTCTACATTGATGATCTGCCGGCTGATGGCCGATTGCGCGACGTTGAGCATGTTAGCAGCAACGCGAATGGATCCGGCCTGCGCAACGGCCAAGATGTAGCGAAGTGAATTGTGCAGCATCTGCCTGTTTCCGGTGCAGGCGGGAGTGTGATGCCAATTCGGCATCACCGCAAGCGATATTCTCTTCTTGTGTCATCGCTTTGCCACCTGCCTAATTGCGCGTGGTAGCGTCAAAATCACGTGCAGTGCAGGGCGATTGAATGGACCAGGATGTCGTGACGGCCTGTCGTGCGATCGACCGGCTGGTAACAGTGGAAGCCCGGATCTCGGTCTCCTCGCGAGGCGTGATCGAGAACCTTTACGGGGCGGCACTCAAGGCCCAGGGTGGCCTGCCACTGAGTCTGCAGGCGGCCCAGCTCATCGCCGCGCACGCCAAGGCCGGCAGGACGATCTTCATCGCGACCGGCGCCGGCGACCCGCTCTACATGCCGGCCGGCGAGACCGACGGACCACCGGGCGCCGCCGTGCTCGCTCTCGGCATCCATGCAGCGACGGGCGCTACGCCCATACTTCTTACGGAGGCGGAGTTCGTCGAGAACTTGTCCGCAACGGCTCTGGCGGCAGGCCTGGGTCTCCGCAATCCCGACTACGCTTCGAAAACCGCCTTCACAACCACCGTTTTGCCTCTCGCAGCGGACAGCAGTGCCGCGACACAGGCTAAGGCCTATCTCGAGCGCTTTTCGCCGACGATGGTGATCGCCACGGAAAAGATCGGCCCGAACGCCGAAGGTATTGCGCACATGTCATCGGGCACGCCTGCAGCAGCGTCGCGTGCGCGCGCCGAGCACATCTTCGACTTGGCGGCGGCCCAAGGCATTCCCTCCATCGGGATCGGCGACAATGGAAACGAGATCGGCTTCGGGCGGATCGAAGGCGCCGTCAAAAAATGGAAGCCTGGCGGCGAGCGCCTGGCCACCCGCGTTGCGACCGACGTGCTGTTCCCGGCCAATGTCTCTAACTGGGGCGCCTACGGCGTCATCGCGGCGTTGTCGGTCCTGCTCGATCGCTCGGACCTGCTCCACGATATCGAGACCGAGCGGCGCATGATCGAAGCGTGCGTGGCGACACACGCCGTGGACGGCAGCACGGGCCGCCACATCCTCGCTGTCGACGGCACGCCGCTCGCTATGCAGCAGGCCGTTGTGACAATGCTCGCCGGCATCGTTCGGAATGCGCAGATCAAGGGCTACAAACGTCCATTCTGACCAGAGAGGTAAGGAAATGACACGTCGGGAAATTCGCGTTCTCGCCCCTGCTGGCATATCCCGCCGGAGGTTGCTTGCTTTACTCGGCGCCGCCGGCGCAATACCGTTCGCTCAGCGTTCTGCCTTCTCACAGGTGCCGCAGCTCAATCTCTTCACGTACCCGACGTTCGCGAATGAGAAGATCGTAGCGGCCGGCAAGGAGCAGGGTCTCGACGTCAAGACCACCATTTATTCTGGCGCCGACGAAATGATCGCCAAGCTTCGCGGTGGCGGCACCCGTCTCTACGACATGATCGTACCGCTCCACACCTACGTGAAGGTGGCCGCCGACGCCGACCTCATCGAGCCCCTCGATCCAGCCAAGATGCCAAATCTCGCGCAGGTCACCAAGGCCTTCACGACGATCCCGGATTGGTCGCCGGGTGGCAAATTCTACGGTGTACCCTTTGTCTGGGGCGCCAACGCCATGGCTTACAACTTCGCTGAGACGGGTGACGTCGACAGCCTGAAGCTGCTGTTCGAAGGTAAGCTCAAGGGTCGCGTCGCCATGCGCGACGATTCCGAGGACGCCATCGCTGTCGGCGCGCTCTATCTTGGCATCAGGAACCCCTTCGATCTCGACGAGAAGGCCTTACAGGAAGTCAAGAAAGTAATGATCATGCAGAAGGCAATGAACCGCACTTACTGGCGGAACATTGCTGATCTGCGCACGATGTTCGCCAACAAGGAAGTGGTGCTCGCCTGGGCCACGCTGTCGGTCGTGGCACCGCTGCGCAACAACGGCATGGACATCCGCTGGATCTGGCCGAAGGAAGGCGCACTCGGCTGGTCGGAAGGCATAGCCGCAGTCAAGGGCGGCAAGAACCGCACTCACGTCGAGAACTACGCCAACTTCACCATCAGCCCCGAATACGGTGAGGTCCTGGCCCGCGCGACGCGCTACGCGAGCACCTCGTCGAAGGCACTGGAGCGACTGCCCGCGGATCTCATCAAGGAACTCGGCATCCAGCCTGAGCGGATGGGCAATCTCATGTTCAAGCAGCTTCCGAAGAACAAGCCGCGCTGGACCGAGATCTGGACTGAGGTCAAAGCCGCTTGACCATCGTGTCGGGCAAGATCGAGCCGATGGGAACGATGGCGGCCGAGCAGAGCCTTATCGAGATCGACCACGTCAGGAAGTCGTTCGGCGTCCATACGGCGATCGATGAAGTGTCCCTCGCTCTCGGCGAGGGACACTTCGTCACGCTGCTTGGGCCCTCGGGCTGCGGGAAAACCACCCTGCTGCGCATGATCGGAGGCCTCGAGACGCCGGATAGCGGGTCGATCCGCATTGCCGGTATGCCGGTCGCCTCGTTTTCGCCGATAGATCGCCCCACTCGGATGGTCTTCCAGAGCTATGCGCTCTTCCCGCATATGACGGTCGAGAAGAACGTCGCCTACGGTCTGCAGCGCCGCCGGATGCCCGATGCCGAGATCAAGGTCAAGGTGGCCGCACAGCTCGAGATGGTCGGTCTCAGCGAGAAGGCCAAATCCTATCCATCCGAGTTGAGCGGCGGTCAGCAACAGCGTGTCGCCCTCGCGCGCGCGCTCGTCACCAAGCCGCGCGTGCTGCTGCTCGACGAGCCGCTCGCAGCACTCGATCTGAAGCTCCGGCAGCGCATGCAGGCAGAGCTCAAGTCGCTGCAGCGGTCCGCAGCCATCACGTTCGTCTATGTGACGCATGATCAGCACGAGGCGCTCGGGCTGTCCGATTGCGTGGTCGTCATGGAGAAGGGGCGCGTTGCACAGAGCGGCGCACCGGCGGAGATCTATCATCGTCCAGCCAATCGCTACGTCGCGGAGTTCGTCGGCGACATCTCGGTGCTCGACGGGACAGTAAGAGACACTGCGGACGGACATGCGCGCATCGAGACGCCTGCCGGCATGTTCACGGCGTCGAGTCCGCCTGTGCAGCCGGGCAACAAGGTGCACGCCATCATCCGTCCGGAAGGCGTGAGGATCGCGGCGGCGGGCGGTGATGGCACCACCGGTACGAACACCCTGCGCGCGACCGTCGAAACCGCCACGTTCCGCGGCGCCGACATGCTTGTCGAATTTCGCGGTCCGGCGGATATCCGCATCCAAACCAGCATCGCCTCCACCGCCCCCGAAGCAGCGGCCATCATTCCAGGCCAAGCCATCACTCTGGAACTGCCGGCCGCCGCTCTCTGGCTCATTCCTGCCGAAAGAAACTCCAACGCATCGGAGAGTAGCCCATGACGTTCACTGCCATCGCCCGCGAGGGCAATCTGCTCGGTATCGCCCAGTGCACCAATCCGCTCGCTGTTGGTGGACGGTGCCCGTTCATCCGCGCCAACGTCGGCGCCGTCAGCACGCAGGCCTACACCGATCCGGGTCTTGGACCGCTGGCGATTGAACTGCTGACCCTGGGACACTCGCCTGAAAAGGTGCTGAAGGAGCTGAGCGAAACGGATCCGGGCTTTGCCTGGCGGCAGGTTGGCATCGTCGATCGGCACGGACGCGCGGCGGTGCACACGGGCAGCAGCAACAAGGACTACAAGGGTTCGATCACCGGCGACGGTTATCTGGTGATGGGCAACTATCTCAAGAGCGATCGCGTCATCAAAGACATGAACGAGGCCTTCCTCGCATCGAAGGGCAAGATCCTGGAGGATCGGCTGCTCGCAGCCATCACCGCCGGACGCGATGCCGGTGGCGACCTCGGCGGTCAGCGCTCGTCGGTCATCCTCGTCTACGACACCGAAGCCTACGCGCGTACGGACCTGCGCGTCGACTGGGCTCCCGGACCCGAGGACGCCATCGTCGGCATGACCAAGCTCCTCGACCTTTGGCGGCCGCTCATTCCCTACTACAAGGAGCGCCCGCACAAGCCCGAGATGGAAGGCTGGGAGGACTGGCTCAAGAAGCAGGCAAGCTGATGCGTATAGGGCGAAACAGCATCGTTCCGATCCTGACGCCGGCTACGGCGTGGTTCGGGCTGTTCTTCGCCCTGCCCATCGCCGCGATGGTGGTGGTGAGCTTCTGGATGGTCGAGAACTACAAGCTCGTGCCCACCTTCACGCTCACCAACTACGCGAAGCTCGCGCAGCCGCTCTATCTCTCGATCATCGCGCGCACATTCGCCATCGCGACGATCGTCACGATCCTGGCTGCGCTGATCGGCTACCCCGTCGCCTACTACCTCGCGCAGCGTCTCAAGCGTCTGCGTATCTTCGTTCTCACTCTCATCGTGCTGCCTCTGTGGACAAGCTATCTCGTGCGCAGCTTCGCGTG
This sequence comes from Pseudomonadota bacterium, assembly GCA_963205015.1. Lineage (GTDB taxonomy): Bacteria > Pseudomonadota > Alphaproteobacteria > Rhizobiales > Hyphomicrobiaceae. Next base: position 6,803 of record CAUJKI010000291.1, on the reverse strand, counting down.
GATGTTGGTGCTGGGCACGAGCGGGGCGCTCAATTGGTTCCTGCAGGGCATCGGCGTGACGGATGAGCCGGTGCGCTGGTTCCTCTACAGCGAGTTCGCGGTCATTGTCGCCCTCGTCCACATCTATCTGCCGTTTTTCATTCTCCCGGTGTTCGCCGTGCTCGATAAGCTCGACCATCGTCTGCTGGAGGCGAGCACCGACCTCGGCGCGGGCCCATGGACGACATTCTGGACCATCACGCTGCCGCTCTCACGCCCGGGCATCTCCACAGGTTGCCTCCTGGTCTTCATCCCCGCGGCAGGCTCCTACGTGTCACCTGAGCTGTTGGGGGGCCCGAGCGTCCTCATGATCGGTAGTGTCATCGCCCAGCAGTTCGGCCTCGTCTTCGAGTTTGCTTTCGGATCTGCACTCGCGTTGACGCTGATGATGGGCATCCTCATCGTGGCGCTCGGCCTCCTTCGCATTGGCATGGTCCAGGGGCTGAAGTGATGACGCGCGAGCACAGGATCGGAACTTTCACGCTTGCGGCCTGGACGGCTCTGGTCGTTCTGTTTCTCCTTCTGCCGCTCTTCGTGATCGTTGCCTTCTCGTTCAACGATAGCGATTTCCCTTCGTTTCCGATGCGCGGCCTGACCCTCAAGTGGTATTGGCGCTTCCTCGAGTCGGAGGAACTGCTGACCGCGCTTTGGAATAGCGCGCTCGTTGCATTCGCGACGATGATTTTGGCGACGACATTCGGGACACTGGCGGCCATCGGGCTGGCACGCAGTGGAGCGCGCACGCAGAAGTTTATGCGACCTTTGTTATCGACGCCAATGATGACGCCACGCCTCGTGGTCGGCATCGCGCTGCTCAACATGTTCAACCTGCTTTCGATGCAGCTGTCGCTGCTCACGGTCATTGTTGGACACACCGTGGTGGCGGTCCCCTACGTCATTCTCGTCGTCACCGCGCGTCTTGTCGGGCTCGACCCGCGCATCGAGGAAGCCGCGACCGACCTCGGTGCGACGCGAACTCGCGTAATCATCGATATACTCCTGCCACTGTTGCGTCCGGCCGTGCTTGGAAGCGCCCTGATTGCCTTCACGCTGAGTTTCGACGAAGTGGTCGTTACCTTTTTCACGACCGGGACCGAGAACACGCTCCCAACCACGATCTGGGCGATGCTGCGGTATGGCATTACACCGGAGATCAACGCCGTCTCCACACTGACCATGATCGCCACCGTGGTACTCGCGCTAGGCGCGGAAGCCATGATCCGCAGTGGAGGCGTGCATAGGCGCTAGGTTGTGTGCTCCTGTGCGTCTGACCATCAGACGATCGTGCATGGGCAATGGAGCCTCGCGGCCACCTGGAGGGCGCGCCTCAAATGGCATTTATTGGTCAACTGTCTTCGCTTCTCTTCTCCGGCACGACATCTTGCCCCTGCGACCAGACATAAGGACTGGGGTCCACACTTTTTCGGCCAGATCCATTTCGTCCCAGCGCGCCTCCCGTACTTCGCCTGAGCGCGCCGCAGTCAAGAGCAAGAATTCGACGGCACGGGCGGCAACGCCTTCCCGCGCCTGCAAGGAGGGCAGGAATGACGGGAGGGCTTTCCACGGCATTACGGAATGGTGGGAGACTTCGATCTTCGGGCGGGCGGGCAGGAGATGATCAAGATGCCCTCGCCAGCGGGCGGGATTGGCGGTCTGCCTGTGCCCGCGGGCGGTTGCGGCGTCAGAACCTTTTCGATCCGCCCACGGACGCGGGTGGCCGTCTCGGGCTTGTCGATCCATATGGGCTTCAGCTCGGCAATTGCTCTACGGCGTGCGGCAACCTTGTAATGTTCCCTTTTTGTCCATACGCTGACGGAATGCAGATGGCATTCGACTTCGGCGCCGTCGGGGACATGGCGTGGGTGGGGGACCAGTTGAGGTCCTGTTTCGGCCGCCCTGACCGGGTCTGCGCACGAGCGCCGATCGGCCAGCTTGTGAAGTCGTTGATCAGCAGTCGCACGCTGGACGAAGTCTCTCTGGCCGCCTATCGGCGGCTCGCGGAGACCTACCCGGAATGGCCCGCTCTCGCAGAGGCGTCGACCGGCGATGTCGAGGCCCTGATCGGCGACGTCGCCTTTCCCGATGTCAAGGCGCGGCATCTCGGCGATGCGCTTCGCGCCATAGGTGACCGTCATCCGGATTTCAATCTGGAATTCCTCGGCCGCCTGAGCGTTGCCGAGGCGCTCGCGTGGCTGGAGCGCCTGCCCGGCGTCGGCCGCAAGGTGTCGGCGTCCACGCTCAACTTCAGTACGTTGAACATGCCGGCATTCGTCGTGGACACGCACGTCTTGCGGGTATTGAGCCGGTACGGCTTCGTCCGGAGCAAGGCCGACACGCCGACCGCCTATGACGCAGCGATGGCGGCGTCGCCTCGATGGAGCGCGGCCGAACTGGCCGAGCTTCACATCTTGATGAAACGTCTTGGTCAGACCATCTGCCGGCATGACCGTGCCCGCTGCGCCGATTGTCCGATCAGCCGGCGCTGCACGACGGCCGGCGCCTCTGCCCGAAGGCCGGTGCACGTCAGAGGGCGCAATATGGATCATCGGCAGGGACCAGCGCGGGAACAGCGCGGCGCTTGGAAGGAATGAATCGGTGCGATCCCGGCCCGGACATCGAAAGATATGGTTGTGCCCGTTGGCGACTTTCTTCCGCGCCGACCGGATCAAACAGACATACCGGTTCGAATGCTGTGATTTGCGCGCTTTCGTTGTGATCCGTCCCGGTTCCGCCTGCTATCCAAGCAATGTTGGGTTGGAGGACCCGTCGCATCCGTCCGCAAGATGAATGGCATCGTGTCATGATCTTTCACGCCGACCTTCACGTTCACTCGAAATATTCCCGGGCCACGAGCCGGGATCTGGACCTCGAGCATCTGTGCTGGTGGGCGGCGCGCAAGGGGATCGGCGTGGTCGGTACCGGCGACTGCGTGCATCCGGCCTGGCTCGCTGAGATCAAGGACAAGCTGGTCGCCGCGGGCAACGGGCTCTTTCGTCTCAGGCCCGACATCGAGGCGGCGCTGTGGGAGACGCTTCCGCCCGCCTGCCGGCGGCCGGTGTCCTTTATGCTCTCCACCGAGATATCGACCATCTACAAGAAGGGCGATAAGACCCGCAAGATCCATCACCTGATCTATGCGGCCGACCTCGACGCGGCCGACCGGCTGGCGGCCAGCCTCGCGCGCATCGGCAATATCGCCTCCGATGGTCGCCCAATCCTCGGGCTCGATTCGCGCAATCTGCTGGAGATCGCGCTGGAGTCGGGGCCGGATTCCTATCTCGTCCCCGCCCATATCTGGACGCCGTGGTTCGCAGCGCTCGGCTCGCAGTCGGGCTTCGATTCCATCGAGGAATGCTATGGCGACCTCGCCGCGCACATCTTCGCCGTCGAGACCGGCCTATCGTCCGATCCGGCCATGAACTGGCGCATTTCCTCGCTCGACCGCTTCCGCCTGACCTCCAATTCCGACGCGCATTCGCCCGGCAAGCTCGGCCGCGAAGCGACGCGCTTTGCCTGCGCACCCGACTATTTCGCCATTCGACGCGCACTGGAGAGCGGCGAAGGCTATGTCGGCACGGTCGAGTTCTTCCCGGAGGAAGGCAAGTATCACTTGGACGGGCACCGCAATTGCGGCGTGCGACTCGATCCCAGGGAGACAATCGAACTGGGCGGCCGCTGCCCGGCATGCGGGCGGCCGGTCACGGTCGGCGTGGCGCACCGCGTCGAAATGCTGGCCGATCGCAGCGAGGCCGTGTCGCCGCCGACGGCAGGCACGGTGTCGAGCCTCGTTCCGCTGCCGGAGATCCTGTCGGAGATCGTCGGCAGCGGCGTTGCCTCGAAGGCCGTCGCCCATGGCTACGACCGCGCCATCACCGCGCTCGGGCCGGAACTCGTCACGTTGCAGGACATGCCGGTGGAGGACATCGCCAAAGTGCACCCGCTGCTCGGCGAGGCGGTGACACGGCTGCGCGCCGGTGACGTTATCCGGCAGGCCGGCTATGATGGGGAATACGGCATCATCCGGTTGTTCGAGGACGGCGAGCTGGATCGCCTCGCCGGAAGCCGATTGCTGTTCGACGCGCCGCTCGTCAGCCGCGTGCAGGCATCGAAGCGCAGGGCGAAGGAAAACGCGCCGGATGAGCCGGTGGTGCCGCTCGAGCCCGTTGAAGCGAAGCCGTCGGGTCGCCCCGGCGTTCTCGCCGGGCTCGACGCCGACCAGGCGAGCGCCGCGGAGGCGGAAGGACCGCTGATGGTGATCGCCGGACCCGGCTCGGGCAAGACGCGCATGCTCACCTACCGCATCGCTCATCTCGTTCTGGAGCGCGACGTACCGGCTGGGGCGTGCCTCGCCGTCACCTTCACGCGCAAGGCGACCGAGGAACTGCGAACACGGCTCACGGGGCTTCTCGGCGAGAAGGCGCGGGCGGTGGCTGTCCACAGCTTTCATTCGCTCGGCCTCGCGATCGTGCGCGCGCATGCCGGCCGTGCCGGCATCGGTGCGGATTTCCGGATCGCCGGAGAAACGGAGCGCAAGAAGGCGCTGGCCGAAGCGCTGGGCGTCGGCGAGGCGCGCGCCGCCCGTCTCCTCAAAGCCGTCTCGGTGCTCAAGCGCACGGGCGCGAAAGGCAAGGACGAGGAAGCCGATGCGCGTGCCACCCTCGACCGGATCGGCCGCGCCGAAGGCTGGATCGACTTCGACGACCTCGTCGTGCTGTCCGCCGATCTTCTCGACGGGGACGCGGAGATCGCGGCCGAATGGCGGGCACGCTTTCCGTACATCGTCGCCGACGAGTTCCAGGACGTCGACGAGCAGCAATACCGCCTGTTGCGGCTCTTGGCCAAGGACAGCGGCAAGCTTTGCGTCATCGGCGATCCCGACCAGGCGATCTACGGATTTCGTGGCGCCGATGCCGCCTGCTTCACACGCTTCGGACAGGATTTCCCCTCTGCCCGCACCCTTCGGCTTCAGCGCAACTACCGCTCTACCGGCACCATCGTGAAGGCTGCCTCGGGCTTCATCGGCGCGCCGTCCGAAACGACCCGCCCGATGGGCAGGCCGATTGTGACTCATGCGGCGGCGAACGAGGCGGCGGAGGCCGAGGTCGTCGTGGCTATCATCGAGGACCTGCTCGGCGGACACGACCTCATCGCGGCCAACCGCAACGGCAGCGCCTCGGGCGCCGACAGGCCGCTCGGCTTTGCCGACTGCGCCGTGCTCTACCGCACCGACGCGCAGGCAGCAGCCATTCGTGCCGCCTTCGATCGCGCCGGCATCCCGTTCACGAAAAGCTCTCCCGCGCCGATCGCCGGACATCCCGGCGTGGTAGCGATCATCGACATGCTCGACGCGACAGCCACGGGCCCGGACGAAAACCTGTCGGCGCGGATCGCGCAAGCGGCGGAAGCCGCCCGCAGGGCCATCGCGGCCGACGCGGCGGCGCTCGCCGAGGCGAGAGGCTGGCTGACCGCACTCGCCGCCTCGGACGCGGTAGCCGGCGATCCGGTCCGGCTAGCCGAGGTGGCCGCGCTTTCGACCGAAGCGGACTTCCATGATGCACGCGCCGACCGCGTTTCGCTGCTGACCATGCACGCGGCCAAGGGCCTGGAGTTTCCGGTCGTGTTCGTCGTCGGCATGGAGACCGGGCTGGTGCCGTTCTCGTGGGGTGCCTCCACGCCGGAGGATGAGACGACACAAGACGGGGAACGGCGGCTATTCTACGTCGCCATGACCCGTGCCCGAGACAGGCTGTTCCTGACGCGCGCGACCGAGCGGTTCTGGCGCGGTGCCGTGCGCGCATTGCCGCCCTCGTCCTTCCTCGGACAGATCGCCGCCGAACTGATCGTCAGCGAGAGTGCAAGCAGACGAAAACGCAAGCAGGCGCAGCAGCTCGACCTGTTCTGAAACTCCCGCCGGCGCAACTTGGTGCTTTCAGCCGCCCGCCTGCCCTCACGCCCTTCGATATGCTGAGCAACTTCATCGTCCGCCATCGCAGTGCGAGCATCGGTGGCGCCAGTCAGAGATTTGCCTTTACCAGGTGCGACCGCTCGCTTGACGTGCCGCGGCTTCGCGGCATGCCAAATTGTATCGCCCTTTCGTGCTAGCGTCGGAAAAAGACTTCGCCCGCGAAAAGCTTGCGAGCCGTCCGATAGATCGTGGCACTGTGAACTTCGCAACTGCCTTCGTCGTGTGACACGGTAGCGTCAACGACGATTACGCCCGACGGATGAGCTATGCGGATCTGATTGGCGCGCGTAGACGGACCAAGCAGCCGGTTCGGAATGCTGCCGCGAAGGCGGCAGGCGACCGCCAGACAGAGAGACCCTGTAACGGGCACGGCGCGATGCGGCTGTCCGACCGAGATCATGCGGACGGTGATGTCCATCTCATCGGGTCTGAGCGATTTGCCTGACAGCGTTTCGGCCTCCTGTGGCGCCGACACGATGGCGACTTTCGGAATGCTTTGCAGGGCTGCAGCCTCACGCAAGTCGGCGGCGAGTCCCATGGCCACCGAGGATGCACAGCGGATGCGCTCCATTCGTTCCAGAAAGACTGCGTCGCGGTCCAGCGCCGCCGGCAATTCGCTCCCCGTGAGGCCGAGGCTTTCGGCAGCAACAAAGACGCATGGATTGGCGGCGTCGACCAACGATGCTGCCACGCTGCCCATACCGGAGACGGTAAGCTCATCCACAGCATGGCCGGTGGGAAGAATGAGCCCGGTCTTTGATCCGCCGGGCTTCTCGAAGTCGAGACGGATCGGCGCTGC
>CAUJKI010000290.1 GCA_963205015.1 Pseudomonadota bacterium | reverse complement strand
GGATCGGCACGTTGATGCCGACCATGCCGATGTTGATCTTGGAGGCGAAATCCCGCGCCGTGTCACCGTCGCGCGTGAAGATCGCGGCGCCATTCCCGTACTCGTGACCCATGGCGAGACCGAGCGCCTCCTTGTAATCGCGCGCGCGCACGACGGAGAGCACGGGGCCGAAGATCTCCTCCTTGTAGATGCGCATGTCGGGCTTCACCTCGTCGAAGAGGCAGCCGCCCATGTAGAAGCCGCCCTCGTAGCCCTGCAGCTTGAAATTGCGGCCGTCGACGCGGAGCTTGGCGCCTTCCTTGAGGCCGATATCCACGTAGTCCTTGACCTTCTGGAGATGCGCGGCCGTCACGAGCGGGCCGAAGTCCGCATCCTGCGACGTCGACGGCCCGATCTTCAGGCCCTCGATGCGCGGCACGAGCTTGTCGATGAGCGCGTCCGCCGTCTTCTGGCCGACCGGCACCGCCACCGACACCGCCATGCAGCGCTCGCCCGCCGAACCGTAGCCCGCACCGATCAGCGCGTCCACGGCCTGGTCCAAGTCCGCATCCGGCATGATGAGCATGTGGTTCTTGGCGCCGCCGAAGCACTGCACGCGCTTTCCCGACGCCGTCCCGCGCGCGTAGACGTACGCAGCGATCGGCGTCGAGCCGACGAAGCCCACCGCCTCGATCTGGGGATGATCGAGGAGCGCATCCACCGCTTCCTTGTCGCCGTTGACCACATTGAGAATGCCGGCCGGAAGCCCCGCCTCAATCATCAGCTCCGCCAGCATGAGCGGCACCGAGGGATCACGCTCCGAGGGCTTCAAGATGAAGGCATTGCCACAAGCGATCGCGGGGGCGAACTTCCACATGGGAATCATCGCCGGGAAGTTGAACGGCGTGATGCCCGCCACGACGCCGAGCGGCTGGCGGATGGAGTAGATGTCGATGCCAGGGCCGGCGCCGTCCGTGTACTCGCCCTTCAGGAGATGCGGGATGCCGGCCGCGAACTCTGCCACCTCGAGGCCGCGCTGGATGTCGCCCTTGGCGTCGGGCACGGTCTTGCCGTGCTCGCGCGCCAGCACGTCGGCAAGCTTGTCCATGTCACGGTTGAGAAGATCGACGAACTTCGCGAGCACGCGGGCGCGGCGTTGCGGATTGATTGCGGCCCACGCCGGCTGCGCGGCGCGCGCGTTCTGCACAGCGGCATCGACCTCGGCGCTCGACGCAAGCGGCACCCGAGCCGCGACTTCCCCCGTCATGGGCCAGAAGACATTCCCGAAGCGGCCGCTCGAGCCCTTGACCTTCTTGCCGCCGATGAAATGGGTGAGTTCCTGCGCCATGGTACGTGAGATCCTGTCGAGTGTGATCGTTGCCGTCGAATTTGCCGACGGCGGCCAACGCCAGAGTAGGCGCCGGGACAGGCTCCGGCAAGGCGACCAATCTGCGCCTCAGGTGCCCGCCCCTCGCCGGACATGGTTCCGCGGCTACGCCACGATGACGCCCTTTCCGCTGGTCTGCTTGTCGAAGAGCTTATAGGCCTCGTCGGCCTGCTCGAGCTTCCAGCGGTGCGTGAAAAGATCATCGACCTTGATCCCGCGGTCCGCGACGAACGTCGCACATTCGGCCTGGCCGACCGTCGAGAATGTCCAGGAGCCGATCAGCGTCACCTGCCGGCGCAGCAGGTCGGGGCTGACCTCGAGCGTCACCTGCCCGCCTTCGCCGACGAAGCACGCCTTGCCCCACGTGCGCACGCTCTGCACGGCCTGCCGCCGGGCCTCAGCCGAGGACGATGCATCGAGTGTCGCGTGGGCGCCAAGACCATGCGTCGCCTGCTTGATCGCCCCGACCACGTCGTTGGTGCTCGCGGGATTGATGGTGAGATCCGCGCCGAAGTCCCTTGCGCGGGCAAGGCGCTCCTCACTCACATCGAGGGCGATCACGCGCGCGCCCATGGCTGCCGCGAGCTGCGTCGCCGAGAGGCCGACCGGCCCCTGACCGAAGACGGCGATCGTCTGGTCGCCGCTGAGCTCCAGGCGCTTGAGCGCCCCCCAGGCGGTGCCTGTGCCGCAGGAGATGGCCGCGCCCGTCTCGAAGGACAGCTCATCCGGCAGCGTCACCAGCGTGCGCGCAGGCACCTTCATGTAGGGGGCATGGGCGCCATGGCCCGTCGCGCCATAAATCTCGGCAACACCCTCGTTGCAGAGCTGCATCCAGCCCGTCGCGCAGTGCGGGCACACGCCGCAACCCCGATAGTGATGGACCATCACCCGCTGGCCGACGCGCGCCTCCTTCTCGCTGACGCCCTTGCCCACGGCAGCGACGACGCCGCACGGCTCGTGCCCCGCGATGACGGCGCCCGCATTGCCGAGCCCGAGCTGCTTTGCCGCTTCGCCCGGCGCCGCGCGATAGAACTTCAGATCACTTCCGCACATGCCCGAGGCCTTGATCTCGAGCACAACCTCGCCGGGGCCCGGCGTCGGGTCCGGGAATTCGCGCAGCTCGACCCGCCTGTCACCCGCAAAAACGGCTGCCTTCATCGTTTCCTCCTCCCATGTGGCGCCGGTCTGGTCCGGCGCCTGTTGTTGTGCCCGCTACAGTACGACATCGGCAGCGCTTGTCAGCCGGAGAGCGCCACGCGCCACGCGAAATACAGGCGTGCACTCCAGCGGCGCCCGTTGCCTTTTGCCGTCCCGGCATGGCAGGTTCCGCCGTCAGAACAATCCGCGCTGCCGCCTTAGAGCTGCGTCCACAGGGAGCACGACATGCCCAAATTCAGGATTCTCACGCCCGCCGGCGCCTCATTCACGGTCGCAGGCGGCGGCTACGGCTATGAGATGGAGGCGCTCGAAGGCCTGGACGCCGAAATCATCGAGTGTCCTGCGACAGAGGAGGGCTTCATCGCCGCCGCCAAGGGTGTCGATGCCGTCTATGCCAAGGCCATGAAGTTCACGCGCCCGATGATCCAGGCCCTGGACAAGTGCAAGCTCATCGCCCTCGGAACAGTCGGCGTCGACTACGTCGATGTCTCGGCTGCGACCGAGAGGGGGATTCCCGTCACCAACTGTCCGGACACCTTCATCGAGGAGGTGGCCGACCACGCCATGATGCTGCTGCTCGCCGCCCATCGCCGGGCCCTCGAGCAGGACCGCATGGTGCGCGAAGGCCGCTGGACAGAGGGCCGACCGCAAGTGCTGAAGGTGCCGCGTCTGCAGGGTCAGACGCTCGGCTTCATCGCCTTCGGCCGCGTCGCCCGCGCGACGGCGGCGCGCGCCAAGGCCTTCGGCCTGCATCTCATCGCACATGATCCCTTCCTCGACGAACTTTCCATCTCCGCACATGGTGTCGAGCCGGCGAGCCTTTCCGAGCTGCTGGCGAAGTCCGATTTCATCTCGATGCATCTGCCGGCCACGCCCGAGGCCGTCGGCTTCCTCAAGGAGCAGCACTTCAAGCAGATGAAGAAGACGGCGATCTTCGTGAACACGGGGCGCGGGCCGACCGTG
>CAUJKI010000289.1 GCA_963205015.1 Pseudomonadota bacterium | reverse complement strand
TGAAGATGCGGCGCCTGGCGAAGGGCCTCGAGATCAAGCCCGGCGAGACCGTCGAGCTGAAGCCGAGCAGCTACCACATTATGTTCATGGGGCTCGAGCGACCGCTCAGGGTCGACGAGACCATCAAAGGCACGCTCGTCTTCGAGCGCGCGGGAACCGTGCAGGTCGAGTACAAAGTCCGACCGATCGGATCGCAGCCCGCAAGCGGTGCGTCGTCCGGTGGGCACAAACACCACTGAGGTAGCCGATTGGAAATACCCGGCGCGGAAATCAGCGCTCGGCCGCCCTCACCGCAACCTTGTCCGCAATGAGGATGTTGGACTCGTTGGGGCGGAAGCGGTAGCCGATGCCGAAGTCGATGGTCGGCGGCTTGCTGCGGCGGAAGAGCTCGGCGAGCCGCTGCTGATAGTTGCTCGGGAAGACGGAGATCGGCCCGAGATAGCGGCCGTAAGGGCGGAGCTGCCACTCCTCGGTCTTGAAGAAGCTCACGGGAATGCCCGAGTCGTCCTGGAGGAGACGCTTGGAGCGTTCGAGAAGGTGTGTGCGAACCTCCGTGAAGGCGTTGGAATGCAGCAGATAGGACGCGCTTTTGATGAGCGCATCGCCCGGCTCGAGCTTCTCGCAGAATGCTTTGAAGCCGCTCTTCCGCCAGCCGCCATTCGAGAGGTCGGTGCGCACATAGTAGAGCGTGCGCTGCTTGCCGTCGCCGCCCTTGAACAGAATCTTCGCGACGCTCGCAGCGCCCTTGGGCAGCCCGTCGCCTTCCGCAACCAGCGTCCCGTCCTCGTTGATATCGTGGAAAGTGACCTCGTCGATGGTCTTACCCGTACGGGCGAGGAAAATGTAGAGGATGGGCAGCGTGCCGCTGAACGTGTTGGCGCTGAGCGTCGTGCGCATCTCGCGCGTGCGGAAGAAGCTGAAGTTCAGTACCGAGTTGAGCGACGAGCGGAGCTGCGCGAGGCCGTAACCCAGCGTCTCACGGCGCGTCCGTCCGATGGCGGGTAGCGGTCCCGAGGGCTCGAGCGCGGCCATCACGTACGTCGTCGCCGAGGGGAAGAAGGCATCGGCGTACAGGAAGTCCGGTCCGCTGAAGAAGTAGTAGAGCACGTCGCTCGGCCTCGCGAGCTCGTTCGCGCTCCATGTGCGGATCCTCGAGAGCTGGCGCGTCTCGATATTGGCCCAGGCGGACTCCATCGCCGCAGCATGGCTTTGCCAGGCGCGCTCACGCGTGTGCGCTGAGAGAGGTGATCCCTCAGAGGGGGGCAGACCGGCAAGGAAGCGCGCCACATCGTTCGGCGTCGCGCTTTCCGCAGGCGTCACGCGCACGACGCCGGCAAGCAGCATGAAGGTGGCCGCAAACAACACTGTCCACCGGACAATTCCGGCCAACCTCGTGCTCATAAAACGTGTGCTCCATTCAGCGGTCTTTGGTCGGTCGCTTGGGCGAGAGGGCAAAGACCACGAGCCCTGTCGCCATGAGTGCCAAGCCGGCCAGCGACTGCACCGGCTTTTCGCGCACCAGATAAACCAGGATGAAGAGCGTCACCACTCCGAAGATCAACGGGGTTAACGGGTAGGCCCAGACACGGAAGGGACGCGGCAGGTGCGGCTGCCTCATTCGGAGGACGATGACGCCGATGACGGCAAGTAGCGAGCAGGAGAGCAGGCTGAACTGAACGAACTCGAGCACACGCTCAAAACTCTGCGTGAGCAAAAGGAAGGTTGCGACACCGAGCTGGAGGACGAGCGCACGGGCTGGCACGCCGGATGCCGACCTCTTCGCGAAGAACGACAGGGCCGAGAGGTCCTCACCCATGACCATGGTCACGCGGGGCCCGATCCACATCATGGCGGTGATGGCTGAGATCAAGCCGAAACAGATGAGGCCCCCCACGATGCGTCCGCCACCGGCTCCGAAGATGTGCTCGCCAGCAACAAGGCCGACATTAAGCTGTCCCGCAAGGCGCTCCATGGGCGTCGTGTAGAGAAACACGGCATTGAGCGCGACATAGAGCGCCATCACGATGACGACGCCCGCGACGAGGGCCGGCGGCAAGGTGCGGGCGGGATCCTTGATCTCGTCGGCGATGTAGGTCGCCGCGTTCCAGCCCGAGTAGGAGTACATCACGTACATGAGGCCGATCGCGAACGGCGCGCTGACGATATAGCTGATGTCGCCGGCCGAAGGCGCAAAGGAAATGGGTTGCGGTGTGCCGAAGGCCAGGCCGCAAACGATGAGCCCGACGATCAGAGCGACTTTGAGAAAGGTCGCAATGTTCGTGAAGAGGGCACCTGGCTTGGCGCCACTCAAGAGAATGAGCGTCACCGCCCAGACGGACGCCAGCGCGAGCCAGAGCTTCGGCGCACCGGGAAAAATACCGGCGAAATAGTCGCCGAATGCCATGGCGGCGAGCGCCACCGGCGCCGCGAAGCCGACCGTGGCCGAGATCCATCCGGCCAGAAAGCCGAGCGCCGGGTGGTAAATGCGTGAGAGAAAGTTGTATTCGCCGCCTGAGCGGGGCAACGCCGTCGCGAGCTCGGCATAAGAGAGCGCGCCGCACAGCGCCACGATGCCGCCGACCGTCCATAGCGTCACGACCGAGAAACCCGTCGGCAGATCGCGAACCTGGAAGCCGAGACTGGTGAAGACACCGATCCCGATCATGTCGGCCACGGCCAGCGCTGTGGCTGTCGCGAGCGTGACGGTGGCTGGTCCGGTCTCGCCAATTGCGGAGGCCGGTTTGGTACTGTCAGTGGAAGTCATTCTCTCTCGCGACGCGGCTGTCGGGCTGTGCGCCAATCTATCTGAGCCTATGAGGCCTAACAATGACGTCGATGGTTTGCGGTCAACGCCTGCGAGGCAGGGAGGAGGAGGCCTCCGCAGCCCTCATGCGGCCGGCGCGTTCACGGCTCCCTAACCACGTTCTGGTCAAGAATGTGAGGCTTTATTCAGATTCGAGCTTGCCATCGGAATGAGCATTGGCGGCGCCCCCGACCTTGGGCGAGGCGCAGGAGAACATCGACCAACCGTATGCGCACGCTGGAGACATTGACGTTGGCAACCCAGGCCGCGCGGCGATGCGGCCTGACTGTGCGCGCCATATGTCTTCTGCTGCTGACGAGCCTGCTCGCAGGGCTCATGCAGCCGGCCGCGGCCCAACAGCAGCCGCAACACGCCCGCCGCGTCGCCACCAGCGGCTGGATCGTCTCTGTCGTGCCGACGCCACACCCGGTGATCTCGCGCCAGGGCCCGCTGCCGAAATCAGTGACGCGGCTCGCGGCCCTCAATACGGCCCCCTTTCCCTATGAGGGCATGATGCCGGGCGCCAATCGCCCGTTCATCGAGGCCGACGAAAGCGGTCGCCGCTTCCACCGGACGCTGGGCGGGCGCCTCTACTGGGAGGACGAGCGCTATAACGACCCGCGCGTTCTCCTGCACATCCCGCGCGGCTTCGACATCCGCCGTCCCGGTCTGCTGGTGCTCTATTTCCACGGTCACCGCGCCAACCTGCGCCGCGATGTCTTCATGCGCCAGCGCGTACCCTGGCAGGTTTCCACCTCGCGCACGAACGCGGTGCTCGCCGCCCCGCAGTTCGCCGTCAATGCCTCCGACTCGAGCGCGGGCAAGCTCTGGCAGCGCGGCGCGCTCCACGATTTCGTCAGCGAGGTCGCGAGCCGCCTCGCCCTTATGCATGGCGACCCGCGCTCCGAACCGAGCTTCGCCAATCTGCCCGTGGTGATCGTCGCGTACAGTGGCGGCGTCGGACCGGCAGCTTGGGCGATCCGCAACGGCGATCTCGGATCGCGGCTGCGCGGCGTTGTGCTTCTCGATGCGGCCTATGGCGATATCGGCGTGTTCGCTGACTGGGTCGCGCGCAGACCCAATGCCTTCCTCCTCAGCACCTATACGGGCTCGACCGAGGAGCGCAACCGCGAGCTGAGGACACTCATCGAGGCGCGCGGCGTGAAGACGCTCGACGCGGTCCCGCCACGCATCGAGCCGGGCCATGTCGCCATCGTGCCCGCTGCGAGCGACGCGACGCACCACGATTTCCTGCTGAGAGCGTGGACCGACGACCCGCTGCGCGATCTGCTCGCCCGCGTGCGGGGCTATCCGCGGGGATAGGTGCTACTTGGCCTTCTCCTCCTCTACGTTCTTGAAGACCTCCGAGGCAACGAGCATGGCCTCGCGGATGATGGGAAGCCCGACATAGCCAGTCAGATGCAGGAGCACCTCGGTC
>CAUJKI010000288.1 GCA_963205015.1 Pseudomonadota bacterium | reverse complement strand
ATGACCTGCATGGAGACGCGTGTCAAACCGGCGCAGGAGCGTTTGTTACAACTGCAACATATAAGACTTCCGTCGTAGATACATTTTGTCGTCTGGCAATCAAGAAATTGACCAATTAAACTTATCTATGGAATCGGCGGTTAAAAGCCGAGCCGGGGAGTGGATGAGCGCCAAGTGCCGCCCGCGCGGCATGCCGGTCCCATGTTCTGTGTCGGGCGCTGGCAAGAGGAGTCGATGAAACTTACTGACATCGGCGATCCTGATTACTTCCACAAGGTCGTGGACTGCCAGTGGGCCTGCCCGGCCCACACGGACGTGCCGGAGTACATCCGCCTGATCTCCCAGGGGCGTTTCACGGACGCCTACCTGGTCAACCGCAAGTCGAACGTCTTCCCGGGCATTCTCGGGCGCGTTTGCGACCGCCCCTGCGAGCCGGCCTGCCGCCGCGGCCGCGTCGAAAAGAAGCCCGTGGCGATCTGCCGCCTGAAGCGCGTCGCCGCGGACCACAAGGACGAATTCCGCGACCGCCTCGCGCCGATCCCGAAGATCAAGAACGGCAGGAAGGTCGCCTGCATCGGCGCCGGCTGCGCATCGCTGACGGTCGCCAACGATCTCATGCCGCTCGGCTACGAAGTCACGATCTTCGAGCAGTTCGGCGAGCCGGGCGGCCTGATGCGCACCAACATCCCTTCGTTCCGCCTGCCGCAGGGCGTGCTCGACGAGGAGATCGGCGCAATCATCGACATGGGCGTGGAGCTGAAGCTCGGCCACAAGATCGAATCGCTGCGCCGGCTCATCGAGGACGACGGCTTCGACGCCGTGTTCGTCGGCTCGGGCGCACCGAAGGGCAAGGAGCTGAAACTGCCGGGCCGACAGGAAGGCGCCGCGAACATCCACATCGGCATCGCCTGGCTCGAGTCCGTGGCCTTCGATCACATCAAGACCATCGGCGAGCAGGTGTTGATCATCGGCGTCGGCAACACCGCGATGGACTGCTGCCGCACGTCGCTGCGCCTCGGCGCGAAGAGCGTCAAGGTCATGGCGCGCAAGCCGCGGCAGTTCTTCAAGGCTTCCGAATGGGAGCTCGAGGACGCCGAGGAAGAGAACGTCCAGATCATCATCAACCGCTCGCCGAAGAGCTTCGTCGTCGAGGGCGGCAGGCTCAAGGGCATGATGTTCGAGGTCATGGAATACGACGTCGATGCCAAGGGCCGGATCACCCGTGAGCGCATCACGGGCGAGGAATTCCATCCGGCCAACGACGTGATCCTGGCGATCGGCCAGGAGAACGCCTTCCCCTGGATCGAGCGCGACCTCGGCATCGAGTTCGACAAGTGGGACGTGCCCAAGGTCGATCCAGTGACCTTCGAAAGCACGCGCAAGGGCGTGTTCTTCGGCGGCGACGCTGCTTTCGGCCCGAAGAACATCATCTGGGCGGTCGAGCACGGCCACCAGGCCGCGATCTCGATCCATCAGCACTGCCAGGGTCTGCCGGTCACCGAGCGGCTCGCGCCGGGCGTGAACCTGCAGAGCCGCAAGATGGGCATGCACGAGTGGTCGTACGCCAACGACTACTCCCCCGTCGAGCGGCGCCTGATGCCGCACGTCTCGCTGAAGGAGCGCTTCAAGAAGATCAATATCGAGGTCGAGCTCGGCTTCACCGCGGAGCAGGCCGCCGAGGAGGTGCAGCGCTGCCTCAACTGCGACGTGCAGACGGTGTTCGACGCCAAGCTCTGCATCGAGTGCGATGCCTGCATCGACATCTGCCCGGTCGACTGCCTGACCATGACGCAGGACGGCGAGGAAGCCGAGCTGCGCACGCGTCTCAAGGCGCCGGCGAAGAACCTCACGCAGGCGCTCTACGTCAGCGCGCCGCTGAAGCACACCGGCCGCGTCATGGTGAAGGACGAGGACGTCTGCGTGCACTGCGGTCTCTGCGCCGAGCGCTGCCCCACGGCCGCCTGGGACATGCAGAAGTCGCACGTGAAATGGCCGCATGCGGCCGACCAGCCGTCCGCGACCGCCGCTGCGGGGCTCAAAACCGCTTGAAGTACCGGCCGCCCGGCGGCTGCGGATCGACAGCGATTCCGCGCCGCCTGCCGCCACCAACCATCGATGCGTCCATGCTTTCTGGTCCATACCTCCCCGACTCACTGACACTGGATTTCCAGTAGAGGGCTCCATGTCGCCCGCCTCCCGCGTCAACGACTTCGTGATCAAGATCGCCACGGTCAACGGTACCGGCTCGGCGAGCGCCAACACGCTGCTGATGAAGTCAATTTTCCGCAGCGGCATCCCGGTCATGGGCAAGAACTACTTCCCGTCGAACATCCAGGGGCTGCCGACCTGGTACGAGATCCGCGTCTCAAGGGATGGCTACGTCGCGCGCTCCGGCAGAATCGACATCATGGTCGCGATGAACGCCGAGACCTACGGCCGCGACGTGCGCGAGGTCACGCCCGGCGGCTACCTGATCTACGACTCGACCTGGCCGCGCCCGGCGCTGCTGCGCCGCGACGACATCACGGTGCTCGGCATCCCGCTCGCGAAGCTCTGCAACGAAAACTTCAAGGGCGTGCGCACGCGCATCCTGATGAAGAACATCTGCTACGCCGGCGCGCTGGCGGCGCTGCTCGACCTCGACCTGGCGCGCATCCGCGAGCTGCTGGCCGAGACCTACGCCAAGAAGCCGGCGCTGGTCGACTCCAACATGCAGGCGATCCAGCTCGGCTACGACTACGCGAAGCAGAACTTCGAGTGCCCGCTGCCGCTGCGCGTCGACAAGATGGACAAGACCGCCGGCCACATCATGATCGACGGCAACACCGCCGCCGGCCTGGGCGCCGTGTATGCAGGCGCCACGGTCGCGGGCTGGTACCCGATTACGCCCTCGACCTCGCTGATGGACGCGTTCAAGAGCTTCGCCGACCGCCTGCGCGTCGATCCGGAGACCGGCCGGAACAACTTCGCGTTCATCCAGGCCGAGGACGAGCTCGCAGCCATCGGCATGGTGCTCGGCGCGAGCTGGAACGGCGCGCGCGCCTTCACCGCGACCTCGGGCCCGGGCATTTCGCTGATGAGCGAGTTCTTCGGGCTCGCCTATTACGCCGAGATCCCGGCCGTGGTGTTCGACGTGCAGCGCGTCGGTCCCTCGACCGGCATGCCGACGCGCACCCAGCAGTGCGACCTGCTGGCCGCGGCCTACGCCTCGCACGGCGACACCAAACACGTCTGCCTCTATCCCGCGAACCCCGAGGAGTGCTTCTACATGGCCGTGCAGGCCTTCGACCTCGCCGAGCGCCTGCAGACCCCGGTCATGGTCTTGCTGGACCTCGACATCGGCATGAACGACTGGATGTGCCGGGACCTGAAATGGGACGACGCATACCAGCCGGACCGCGGCAAGGTGTACGGCAAGGCCGAACTCGAGAAGATGGAGAAGTTCTACCGCTACCTCGACCGCGACGAGGACGGCATCCCGTACCGCACTTTCCCGGGCACGCATCCGAAGGGTGCGTACTTCACCCGCGGCTCGGGCCACACGCAGTACGGCACCTACACCGAGGACGCGGCCGAGTACCAGATCGTGCTCGATCGCCTGCTGCGCAAGTTCGCGACCGCGAAAAAGCTCGTGCCCGAGCCGGTCATCGACCAGGACGCGAAGGTCGAGGTCGCGATCGTCTCGGTCGGCAGCTGCGATGGCGCGATCCGCGAGGCGCGCGACATCCTGCGCTCGCGCGGCATCGCGACCAACTACCTGCGCATCAAGGGCTTCCCTTTCGGCGAAGAGATCGAGAAATTCCTCGCCGAGCACCACATCCTCTATGTCGTAGAGCAGAATCGCGACGCGCAGCTCAAGTCGCTGCTGACGCTCGAGACGCGGGTCGAGAAATCGAAGCTGCGCTCGCTGCTGCACTACAGCGGCCTGCCGGTCTCCTCGTCGTTCATCGTCGACGGCATCCTCGCCGACCTCGCCGAGGGCCGTCGCGCCGTTGCCGGAGTCGTCAAATGACGTTCATCCCCAAGCCGAAAGTCACCCACCCGAGCCTGCCGAAGAACGCGCTCGGACTCACCCGCCGCGATTACGAGGGCGCGCTGTCGACGCTCTGCGCCGGCTGCGGCCACGACTCGATCACCGCCGCCATCATCGAGGCCTGCTGGGGTATTGCGGCGCGACCCGAGAATGTCGTCAAGCTGTCGGGCATCGGCTGCTCGTCCAAGACCACGGCTTACTTCGTCAGTGGCGGTCACGGCTTCAACTCGGTGCACGGCCGCATGCCATCGATCGCAATGGGCGCGAACGCCGCCAACCGCAACCTCTACTACGTCGGCGTGTCGGGCGACGGCGACTCGCTGTCGATCGGCCTCGGGCAGTTCTGCCATGCGATCCGTCGCAACGTGAACATGCTCTACCTCATCGAGAACAACGGCGTCTACGGCCTGACCAAGGGCCAGTTCTCGGCCTCGGCCGACATCGGCACCAAGGCCAAGAAGGGCGAAGTCAACCAGCAGCCGCCGATCGATCCGGTGCTGCTGGCGATGAACCTGGGCGCGGGCTTCGTCGCGCGCAGCTTTTCGGGCGACAAGGCGCAGCTCGTGCCGCTGATCCAGGCGGGCCTGAAATACCCGGGCTTCGCCGTCATCGACGTGCTCTCGCCCTGCGTCACCTTCAACGACCACGAGGGTTCCACCAAGAGCTACGCCTACACCCGCGAGCACTTCGAGCCGGTGGTGCATGCCGACTTCGTGCCGCTGGAGCGCGAGATCACCGCGGACTACGGCGCCGGGCAGGCGATGCCGGTGATGCTGCACGACGGCAGCCGGATCCTGCTGCGCAAGCTCGCCGAGGACTACGACCCGACCGATGCGCAGAAGGCCTATGGATACGTGCAGGAGCACATCGCGAAAGGCGAGGTCCTGACCGGACTGCTGCATCTGCGGTCGACCGACAGGTCGGAGTTCCACGCGCTCAACGGCACGCCCGACCAGCCGCTGAACCAGGTGCCGTATGCGAAGCTCACGCCGGGCGCGAAGGCGCTGGAGAAGGTACTCGCGCGCTACCGCTGAGGCGCGCTAGACTGCGCACCGTTCATTCGGCTGGAGTCGACGATGGGCAAGGGTGACAGCAGGACCAAGCGCGGCAAGATCTACCAGGGTTCTTTCGGCAAGACGCGCCCGAAGGATCCGAAGCGCGCGAAAAAGACCACTGCGAAGAAGACGCCTACCCGCAAGTAGCCGGTGGCCGACGCGCCGGCACAATAAAAATAGATCGGATTTCAAATCCGATCTATTTTTATTCGGGCGACAGCACGGGCCAGACTAGAAAGGCACAGGTCGAGCGGCCCGCGGAGGCAACTCCGCGGGCCGTTTTGCTGCAAATCGGATCTATTTTCTTCTGGAAAATAGGAAAATGAAAATAGATCCGATTTCACTGCTGTCCAAATTGGCGTGATATGGAACTGCCGAGTGCTATTTTCCCGCGGTAAT
>CAUJKI010000287.1 GCA_963205015.1 Pseudomonadota bacterium | reverse complement strand
AATGGCGGGCGAGCTGCTCGAGCATATGGTCGAGAAAGCCGACGCCAGTCGCGACATCGTAAGCACCCGTACCGTCGAGGTCGAGGCTCGCGGTAATGCGCGTTTCCTTGGTCTGGCGGTCGATCGTGGCCCGGCGGGGCGCTGACGTCGTCATCGGAAGTCCCTGGTTCCTCGCCGCCTGCGTGAGTTGCTGGTCCCTCTGGACGGCGGCGATGCCCCGCAGATGCGGCAAACGGGGCCGACCCGTCAAGGGCCGGCCCCGCCTTTTGTTTTACTTCCATTAACTTGCGGAAGTGTTGATCAGCCGCCGCTGCCGACGACGGTCAGCGTCGGGCGCTGTTCATCGTAGTTGACGAGCGCCTCGGCGACGACGGACCACGACTGGTAGGACTCGCGGTCCTGCAGGCGCAGCCCGTTCTCCAGCGCGCGCATCTGGATCTGGATCCTGTGATCGCTCTCCCGATGGCCATTGTCGGCTGCACCGGCGGCGTCGAGCTCCTCCAGGCACTGGCGAAGCGTTTGCTCGAAGGCCCCTTCGGGCAGAAGCAGGAGGACCGGCAGCGTGCGATAGATGGCGTTGGCGGCCTCGTCGATCGTCCGCCGTGCTGCCGCATCGCCGCCGGTCAGCTCGCGCGCCGTCCGGGAGGTCTCGGTGTCGAGCTGCTGGCGCCGCACGCGCTCGAGCTCCCTTATGCGACCGCCGAGCACGGTCCGGCCCTTCATCATCTCCTCGAGCGCCATGCCCGCCTTCCAGGGCCGCTCCTCGTCGTCATCCAGAAGCCACTCGATGCGATCGGCATTCGCAGCGATGCCCAAGCGCTCGGTGAGCAGATTGATGCATTCGCGAAGCTCGACCTTCTTGGCGACCGGGGCGCCGCTGGACATATCGCTGATGCGATGCGTGAGCGTCTTCGGGAGCGGACTGTCGTTCGCCAATTGCCGTGGTGCATCCCGCAGCGCACCGCCGCCCCGTCCCTGGCGTGTGTCTTCAATCGCTGGTGGCGGCGGCCCGCGATGGCCGCCGTACTCGCCGGCGCGGATGAGCAGGAGCGTCTTGTAGAAGTCGCTGCTGACGAAATAGCGGCCGTCCGTACGCTGGTCGCGCAGCACCGAACCTGCGACCGTCGCGCCCGCACCGAGCACGCCGCGCACGAGGCGAAGACGCGAAGGATCGTCGAGACCATTGACATTGACCTCGGCGGCATAGCCTGCGAGATCGGAAATCGGGTGCAGCTCCTCGATCACGGCCTCGGCGGCAGCCTTCGCGTCCGGCAATAGCGCAACGCCGATGACGCGGATGAGGTCGCGCCGCGCGGCCTCCTCGTTCCTCTTCGGCCACTTCTTCTTCTGCGCGATCGCGATATAGCGCGAGAGCCCCGTCTTGATCTGGAACTGCGTGCGGCCATCGCCGAACGGCCGAACGGCACCGATCGAGGCGCCGGCCGTCAGCACCGCGCGCATGTCATCGGCGAGCGGATCGTGGTCGTCGATCCAGATCTCGGACGTATAACCGCCGACGCCCACGATCGGCCGCTGAGCCTGAAGCAGTGCCGACAAGGTGCGCGCCGGCTCCGCGGTCTGCATCAACGTCGCGTCGATCGCGGCCTCGAGCTGCTCGGGCGTCAGGTCGTTGACGCCGTCGAGATCGGTGAGCGGCGAGCGCACGGCGCTGGCACCGAACAGCGCGGCCATGAGGATCAGCGAATCCATGCCAATGGCGATGGCGAGCGCAAGATAAGCAAGCCGGTTGCCATCCGAAAAAGCGTTGGCGCTGACAACGAACTTATGCGCTTTGTCATCGCGCGAGAGATCGAGTGCGGAGAACCGGGCCGCAAGCGGGGCTGCATCGCGGGAGGCGAGACCCGAATCCTGCAGGCACTTGCGGCCGAACAGCAAGAGCGCGTCGGTGCCGCCCGTCTGCGGGAGACGATCGCCGCCCGAGCAATTCTGCGCAAAGGCGGCAAGGCCCGCGTTGAGCGCGAAAACCGGCGCCGCAGCCTCCGTCGCCTGCTTCGGATCACAGTCGATCGCCGCGGCTTCATTGCGCAGCGCGGCGACTTTCATGCTGACGCCCTGCATGGTCGTGCAGAGCGACTGCAGATTGGCGAGTGTGGCCTGCTCGGGCTTCTGGCGGAAGTTCTGGCGCTCGCGCTCGAGCGCGGCGGCGGTCGCCGAGGGGTCCGTCATCTCCTGACGATCGCCAGTACCCGCCGTTTTGGCGACCGCGATCATGCGCTGCGCGGTCTCGGCCTCGCCGATCAGCTTGGCCAGATCGCCATCGATCTGGGCGACCTCCGCGCGAACGGTCGCGATGCGGCGGTCGATGCCGGCAAGGCGCGTCTCGTGCCCCTTCAGGCGCTCGCGCGCGACCTGCATCTCCGCCTGCATCCGACCTTCTTCTTCGCGCGCGGCACGCCAGAACTGACCGCGCCCGGCCTTACCCGAACCCTCGACGCCTTTTTCCTCGGCGAGCACCTTGGCGCGCTGCTCGTCGATACGGCGCTCGATGCCGCTGACGACGGTCTTCTGCTCCTGCACTGCGACCGCCACTTCGGGCCGCTCGGCCGTGAGGCGGCCCAGCTCCTCGCTGAGCGCGGTCTTGCGTTGCGCGAGACCGGCCTGCCCGCCCGAGGCGTTGGCGCGCTGCTCCTCGAGGCGCGCGATGCGGCCCTCCTGCTCGCGGAGCGCACGAACCATCTCCTCCCGAATTTTCTCCGGCGCGCTCGATGCGAGCCGCGCGGCCTTGTCGAGCTCACGCTCGTAGGACGTCCAGGCTGCCGAGCGAAAGAGCGCCTCGGATTCGGCAATGCGCTGCCGTGTCGCCGTCACGCCGACGTCGGAGACGAT
The DNA here is from genome assembly GCA_963205015.1 of Pseudomonadota bacterium. Taxonomy (GTDB): domain Bacteria; phylum Pseudomonadota; class Alphaproteobacteria; order Rhizobiales; family Hyphomicrobiaceae. The sequence continues at coordinate 3,143 of CAUJKI010000287.1, read as the reverse complement.
GCCGGATACCTGATTGATCGCGCGGATCTCGGCAGCGCGAACGCGCTCGCTGGCGGGGAAAATCGAATCGAAGAGCGAGATGTAGGAGAAGAACACGCTCGTGCCCGCGCAGGCGAAGAACATCACCCACAGGATCGCATTGCCGAGCACGATCCGGATGCCGTTGGCATAATCGCCGATGATGCCGCCGCTGCGCGCCATGAAGAGCGGGCCGATGAGCATGACGGCGACCGTCACGAACGCGACCTGCTGGATGAACTTGTCCTGCGCGGCAAAGCCCCAGAACGGGAGCGCAGGATCGATGAGCCCCAGATACAGAGCAACCAGCACTCCAACGGCCGCGAACACGAGGCCGCCGACGATAAGCCCCGCGATGCCGCCCGAGACTCGCCGGATGACGCCCCCGTGCGCCGCCTTGGCGCGGCCCGCCGCAAGCCCGGCGGCAAAGCTCTCGCCGATCAGCCATGCGATGATCAGCATCACGCCCTGAATGCCGAACGTGATCAGCAGCGACAGGACCGGCTCGCCGGTGAACTGGCGCATGCCGTCCCAGGTACGCGAGCCGGCAGCGATGGAGAGGAGGAAGGCGCTGGTGGCGAGGACAGTGAGCTGCCAGTTGGTCGTGAAGGCCTGCTTGATGGTCTCGGCGAGGCCCCCCTCGAGAAGCTTGGACGCAAGCTTCAGCGTGACGACGACGGCGACGAAAACCCCGGCGGCCCACAGAAATTCGGACGACGACAGCCACCGCGTGACCGCGACCAGATCAACGTCCGCCATACGCATCTCCGCTCAGCCCTGCGCACACGCGCACGTTGCCCTCAGGCCGATTTTAACCATGTTCTTGGGGCGCTTTCACGCCGAGATTGCGGCCCGCAGGTGACCGACATCGCGGCTGGAACGTGGTTAAGGCGCGGATTCCGTCGCTGCCGTGTAGGCGACGGAATGAAATGCGCGCTCAGACGCGCTCGAAAAGTGCCGCGAGGCCGAGGCCGCCATTCGCGCCGAGCGCCGCCACGCCGTAGCGAGCCCCGTGCGCCTCCTCGCTACGGACAAGACGCGAGAACAGCCGCGTCACCAGAACCGCACCGGACGCACCGAACGGATGGCCGCGCACGATCGCGCCGCCGTCCGGATTGATCTTTACCCCGTCGAGGCCGAGCTGTCGGCCGAGCGCAATAGCCTGCACGGCCGAGGCTTCGCTCAGCTCGAAGAGCGAGATGGCACTGCGATCGAGGCCATTGAGGCGGCCATAAAGTTTTCGCACGGCGGCGAGCGGCGCCTCGGCCTCTTCTCCCGGCTCGACGCCGAGGGCGGCATTGACCACAGGCCGCAGTGCCGGAGGCCGGCCGCGCCGCTCCCACTCGGCCTCGGAAACCGCAACAACGAAGGCCCCACCGTCGTGCAAAGCGCTGATATTGCCGGTCGTGAGCGTGCCATTCTCGCCGGCAATCGGCTCCAGATCCGCAAGGTCATCGGCATCGGGAGCGACCGCACTCTGGTCGCGGGCCTCCTCGGTCGTCGTCCGGAGCGGCACGATCTCGCCGACGAAGCGGCGCGCCTCGCGGGCCTCCGCCGCCATTCGGTGCGAGGCCAGCGTCCAGGCATCCTGCTCGGTGCGCGTGATGCCGAGGCGCAGGGCCAGCTTCTCGCAGGAGATGTGCGGTACGTGCTCGGCCATAGGCGGCGCGCCAAGCGGCTCGGGCCGGATGAAATGGGGGGTTTGGAACAGACTGCGCGGTTTGGCGATGCGCCAGGGCGCGGTCGAGAGCGCCTCGACGCCGCCCGCGACCGCGATCTCCGCCTCCCCGGCCGCGATCCGCCGCGCGGCAGCCAGAATGGCCTCGAGGCCGGAGGCACATTGCTGGTCGATGGTCGTGGCTGTGGCCGCGACGGGAAGGCCGGAGGCGAGCGCGATGAGGCGCGCCGGGTTGTCGCCAGCCGTACAGTTGCCGACCAGGATCTCGTCGACCTCGCCGACACCGATGCCGGCATCACGCAGCGCCGCCTCGACCACGGGCGCGGCCAGGTCCTCGACCCGCCGCAGCCGGTGTAAACCGCCGATCCGGCCGATGGCCGTCCGGCGCGCGGAAATGATGTAGACGGGAGGGCTCCGCATCTCTGGCAACGATCTCTCGCAATACCCCGGCCACCGCCTGTGGACAGACGGCGTCGGCATCCCACGCAATGGTCACGTAATGATGAGCATAATCGGGCGGCATCGCGGCAGATCGCGCCGGCTTCGTGGCGGCGCGCGCCGATTGTGACTGGCGTGCAACTCCCGGAATGCGGCCCGGACCGGTCGCCATATCTTGAGGCGCGAGCCAAAGGGTGTCACAAGTCGCCCCGGGCCGCATCGATGGCGATGCGGCGAGGAAACACCCGGAGAAGAACGATGGATCGCGAGTTGTGGGAGAAGGGCCTCAAGGCACGCAAGTCGACGCTCGGCGCCGAATACGTCGAGAAGAGCCTGTCGACGGCGGACTCGTTCAATGCCGACTTCCAGGACATGCTGAACGAGTTCTGCTGGGGCAAGATCTGGGGCGACTCGACGATCCCGCCGAAGATCCGTTCCATGATGAACCTCACCATGCTTGCCTCGCTCGGACGCATGCACGAGTGGGAGCTCCACCTGAACGGCGCCTTGAACAACGGCGTCACGCAGGATGAACTGAAGGCCATCCTCCACCAGATCGCGATATACGCGGGCTTCCCCGCCGGCGTCGAATGCTTCCGCATCGCCCGTAAGGTGCTGGCCGAGCGTTCCGCCAAGAAGTAAGTCCGTCTGCCGCCGGTGCGCGTTCGCCTCGAAAGGCCGGACGCGCATCGGCGTCTTTCCATCCCGACATGACGAAGACGCCATAAGAGGCCCGGATGAGCACAGCCACGACTGGGCGCCCGCCCCAGGATTGCAAGGATCTCTCCGAGGTCCGCGTCGAGATCGATCGCTGCGACGCGGCGCTCGTCAGCATGATCGCCGAACGTTTCGGCTACGTGGAGCGGGCCTGGCAGATCAAGCTCGGCCTCAACCAAGAAGCCAATGTGCCCTGGCGCAACCAGCAGGTCTTCGACCGCGTGCGCAAGCTCGCCGAGGAAAAGGGTATCCCGCCCGACATGTGCGAAGCGCTTTGGCGTCAGATGGTCGG
>CAUJKI010000286.1 GCA_963205015.1 Pseudomonadota bacterium | reverse complement strand
AGATATCAACATGGCTAAGGTTGCAAAGAAGACCACGACGACGATGAAGAAGGCGCCCGCGAAGAAGAAGGTTGCCAAGAAGAAGACGATGAAGAAGGCCCCGGCGAAGCGCGCCGCGAAGAAGACCATGACGAAGCGGGCCGGCCCCGCCCGCCGCAAGGCCGCCGCGAAGGTTCGCCGCGCCCCCGCGAAGAAGACCGCTGCCCGCAAGCCGGCAGCCCGCCGCAAGCGCGCCTGAGCGATTTCCCGTAGTCGCTCGCCGCGTTTCTTATGTCCCAGTCGACCGGTGCCGTCTCGATCGCGGCCCCGGTCGATGTATTTTCGGGCCCCCGTCATCAGGCCCGATACGCCGAACCGGCATGTATGTCCCCCGATCGACGCGGCGCCCACCCGCCGCCCGCGGGGTTCCCTTGCCTCCCAACCTCGGACAAACTGCCGGAAGCCCGGCATCCGGGGCCGCTGATGCAGAATCAACCTGCGGGCGAAACGGCGGGGAGGCAGACGCATGAACTTCGGCATCTTCAATCTCATGGGCTATCGCACGCCCGGGACGCCGGCTGCCGCACTCTATGACGGCGCGATCACCCAGGTAAAAGTTGCCGAGGCCGCTGGTTTCGATATTGCCTGGTTCGCCGAGCACCATTTCTCGAACTATTGCACCTGCCCCTCGCCGCTCATGATGGTCGCCCGGCTCGCTGGCGAGACCACGCGCATCAGGCTCGCGACAGGGGTCGTCGTCGTACCTCTCTACAATCCCGTGCGACTCGCCTCCGAGATCGGGATGGTCGATGCTCTTACCCACGGCCGCCTCGTCCTTGGCATCGGTAGCGGCTACCAGCCTTATGAGTTCGAACGCTTCGGCGAGGACCTCGCCGATTCGGCACCGAAGCTCGTCGAATTCGTCGATATCCTCGAAAAGGCCTTCTCCGGCGAAACCTTCACCCACGAAGGCCGCTACTGGAAGCTTCCCGAAACACACATTGCCCCCCGGCCCGTCGGCAAGCTCCCCGACATCTGGATTGCCGGCGATAACCGGACGCTCCAGGGGCTCGCCGCGCGCAAGGGCTGGCCGATCATGCTGACGCCCCGCCATGCCTCGGTCGCCCAGCTTACGGAAGTGAAAGCCCGCATCGGCGAGATCTATGCCGAGCAGGGCCTCGATCCGAAGCGCACCGCCATCGCGCCACTGCGCCACGTTTGCATCACGAACAGCAAGGCCGAAGCCGCCGAATTCGTCGACAATGTCCGCCACCAGATCCGCCTGTCGCAGAGCCTGCGCCGCCGCGAAGAGCTGATCGACGGCGCCATGCTGATCGAGAAGCCCTACGAGGGCGAGCCGCCGCTCGACGTCCTGGCGCGCTCGCTATTGGTCGGCGATGCCACTTCGGTTGCCGAGCGCATGACGGCGCTGATCCGCGCCGCCGAGCCCGTGCACATGCTGCTCCAGTTCCAGGTCGGCGCCTCGCCGTTCGCGATGGCGCTCCGATCGATCGAACGCTTTGCAGGCGACGTCGTACCGATGCTGGAGCGCGCACTCGGTCCGCTCGACAAGATCGGCGCAGCGCGCCGCCATTGAGCCGCAGAGGAACAATCCAATGACCGACGAGCTCATCCGCATGACGGCCCGCGAGGCCGTTCGCCGCCTCCGCGCAAAGGAAATCACGCCGCTCGATCTGATCGACGCCGCCGAGAAGCGCATCGCGGTGTGTGAAGGCGCGCTCAATGCGCTCCCGACACTCTGCCTGGACCGTGCGCGCGATCACGCTCGCGCGCTCATGCGCGGAGAGCGACGCGAAGCCGAGGACGAGGCGGGCTGGCTCGCGGGTCTGCCAGTCGCCATCAAGGACCTGACCGATGTCGCGGGCGTGCGCACGACCTACGGCTCGCCGATCTTCAAGGATCACGTGCCGACCGCCTCGCACCCCCTTGTCGAGCGCATCGAACGCAAGGGCGGCATCGTCATCGCCAAATCGAACACGCCGGAGTTCGGCTCCGGCGGCTCGACCTTCAACGAGGTCTTCGGGCGCACGACCAATCCGTGGAACACCGCGCTAACCTGCGGTGGCTCGACGGGTGGCGGCGCGGCCTCGCTCGCGGCCGGCGAAGTCTGGCTCGCGCACGGCAGCGATCATGCCGGCAGCCTCAGGCGTCCCGCCACCTATTGCAGCGTCGTCGGCTTGAGACCATCACCCGGCCGCGTCACGCGCGGCACGTCCAACAACCTCTATGCGCCGCTCTCGGTGCAGGGGCCCATGGCGCGCAACGTGCCCGACGTCGCCCTCTTCCTCGACAGCATGGCCGGCTTCTGCCCGCGCGATCCGCTCACCTTCGATGCCCCCACGCAGTCGTTCAGCGATGCGGTATCAGCTCGCAGACTACCGCGACGCGTTGCGTGGTCGGCCGACTTCGGCGGCGCCGCACCGATGGACAGCGAGACGCGCGCTATCTGCGCGAAGGCAGCCCAACGCTTTACGGAGCTCGGTGCCGCCGTCGAGGAGGCGACGCCCGACGTCGGACAGATCGCCGATGCATTCATGGTGCTGCGCGCGCAATCCTATGTCGTCGACCGCGAGTTGCAGATCGCGCAGTACCCCGACAAGTTCAAGCAGGACATCGTCTGGAACACGAAGCTCGGACTCGAAGCGACGCCCTCGCGGATCGGCTGGGCGGAGCGGGAGCGCGCCGCCTTCTACCGGCGCGTCGCGGCCTTCTTCGAGACCTACGACCTGCTCATCACGCCCGGCGCCTCGACGCCAGCCTTCGACGTCACGCGGCGGATGCCCGAGAAGATCGACGGCAAGAAGCTCGAGCACTATCTCGGCGGCTCGCTGATCACCGCGATCCCCACGCTCATGGGCGTGCCGTCGCTGGCGGTGCCCTGCGGCTTCGATCAGTATGGCCGCCCCGTCGGGTTGCAGATCGTCGCCCCGCCACGCGGCGAGGCTGCCCTGCTCTCGGCAGGCGCCGCGTTCGAAGAGCTGATGGGCCTCGACAAGCTCCTGCCGATCGATCCGCGTGCCGGCACCGTGCCGCCAGCCTAAGCCGGCCGGCTACTTCAGCCGGATGTCCACGCGGTCGCTCTTGCCCTTGGCGTCGATCACTGTGATGCGCATGAAGCCGCGCCCGTCGGGCCGCCATTCGACCTCGCGCCGCTGCGGATCGGAGCCGATGGGGGCGCCGTCGGCGAGCCAGGTCAGTGGCAATGCACCGCCCTCGGCCTTGAGGATCACTGCCGTCTCGTCGCCATCGTCATGCTCCAGCTCGGCGCGGTCGGGCGGGAAGGCAATGCGCACCAGCGGCTCGGCGAAAGTCGCAACCTCCTGCGGCCGCGCATCATCGCCAAAACGCTTCAGCGGTGGCGGTAGCGTGCCGCTCGTCGCCCTGATCACCCCCGGCGGCGCGGCAGGCAAGGGCGTCGTCTTGTCGGCGATGCGCGCGAACGCATCGAACAGTAGCGGCGCCGCGGCCATATGCCCGCTCAGGCCCGGAGTCGCCGTTCCGTCTGCGCGGCCGATCCAGACGGCTATGACGTGCTTGCCGTCATAGCCGATGGCCCAGGCATCACGGTAGCCGTAGGACGTCCCCGTCTTGTAGGCGATGCGCCCGCCACGCGCATTGGCCGGTGGCGGCGCGTCCTTGAGAATATCCGTCACGTACCACGCAGCCACCGGCGACAGCAGGCGTGGCGGCGCCTTCGCAAGCGTACGCCGCTCGCCACGTACATAGTTAAGCTCCATGGCGCGCCCGCCGCTGGCGAGGCCGGCATAGAGCGTCGCGAGATCCTGCAGCCTGAGACCAATGCCGCCCAGCGCGATGGCGAGCGTCGGCTGAGCGCCTGGCGGTAGCTCCGTCTTGAGGCCGGCACGGCGCAGGCGCCCGTTGAGGCGCGCCGGGCCTATCTCGTAAAGGACCTGCACGGCCGGGATGTTCAGCGAAAGGCCTAGAGCTTCGCGGATCGTGACGGTGCCGCGGAAGCCTTGATCAAAGTTCTTCGGATTGTAGGTGCCAAAGCGGGTTGGCCGGTCCTCGATCAGTGTCTCGGGATGGGCGCGGCCCGCCTCGAAGGCCAATCCGTAGATAACCGGCTTCAAAGTCGAACCTGGCGAGCGCACCGCCTGCACCATGTCGATCGCACCGAGCCGACCCGCGTCGAAGTAGTCCGCCGAGCCCACGTAGCCAAGGATGTCGCCGGTCGTATGATCGAGCGTCAGCACGGCACTCGAAAGGCGCGAGCCGAGCGCCTCGGTGTGCTCGCGCGCGAGCCGTTCGAGGGCCGTCTGCACATCCCGGTCGAGCGTCAGGCGATGCACGCCTTTCTCCGGCAGGCGGGCAACCTCGCTCTCGGCAAGGTGCGGGGCAAGCATCCCGAAGGCACGCCGCACTGTCGGCACGGCCTCGGCAAGCGCGGCGCGCGCCTCGTCCGGCTTGACGACGCCGGCCTCCACGGCACGCGCCAGCACCCGATCGCGGGCGCGGCGGGCATTCTCCGGATTTCGATCCGGACGGCGCGTGGCGGGGCTCTGAGGCAGCGCAACAAGCAATGCAGCCTCGCCCGGCGAAAGCCGGCGCGGCTCCTTGCCGAAATAGGCGAGCGAAGCCGCACGCACCCCCTCGATGTTGCCGCCGAAGGGCGCGAGCAGCAGATAGAGGTCGAGGATTTCGTCCTTGGTGAGCTTCAGCTCGAGCTGGCGGGCGCGGACCATCTGCGCGAGCTTGCCGCCAATCGTGCGCGGGTGCTCGCCGCTCAGCAGCCGCGCCGTCTGCATGGTCAGCGTCGAGGCGCCCGAGACGATCCGACCATGGCTTACGAGCTGCCAGCCCGCCCTGAGCGTCGCAACCATATCGACACCGCCGTGAGACCGGAACCGGCGGTCCTCGAAGGCAAGGAGCATGTCGAGATAGCGCTGGTCGACATCACCGACGGCAACGGGCAGGCGCCAGATGCCGTCCGGCGTCGTGAAGGCGCGGAGCAGGCGGTCCCGGCGGTCGAGAACGACGGTCGAGGCGTGCCCCGATCTCTCGAGGCTCGGCGGCGCGGACCACCGCGCGGCCAGCTCCAGTGCGAGGATGGGGGAGAGCACCGAAAGGGCCGCCATTGAAGCGGCAATGGCAGCGCGTTTAACGATGGCGCCGCGGGATCGCGTCTTCGACGTCTCACCGCGGCGCCAGGGCGCCTGACCCGTGGCTGGCGCCTCCCCCGTCTGATGTCGTCCCGTTAATATGCGTGACGGGCGACGCCATGTTGGCCGCCGGAAGAGGGCGAAAGCGTGGCGCACCAGGCCATATGCCCAACGGAGCGAAGACGATCCGTGAACGCCGTCCGCGCCCGTCCGATCGCCGTCCATGCGAGAGGTCTCCACTTTCTTAGCTTCCCGCATACATGGCACGAATTGCGGCGGAAATCGTCGACACGATAGGTGCCCTGCGGGCTAAACAGGGGCACGTGCTTGCTCTTTCTTGCCGGCGCGTGCCGTTCAGTCGTCGCTCTTGCCGCGGGAGAGCGGGCGCGGGACGTGAACCGAGGCCACCAGCACGAAACTGATGATCATCAGCAGGAACCACGAGCCGAGCTTGCCAATGCTCACGGGCGACCAGGACTTGAGCTGGTGCGGATAGAGCCAGACAGCGGAGAATGAGCTGATGTTCTCCGCGAACCAGATGAAGAGCGAGACGAGGAGGAAGCCCAGCAGCAGCGGCATCCGGCGCGGGATCTGATCGATCGTGAAGTGGATCACAGTGCGGCCATAGATGAACGCCGCGAAAGCAAAGAGGCCGTAGCGAAGGTCGACTACGTAGTGGTGGGTGAAGAAGTTCACATAGATGAGCGCCGCAAGCAGCCATGTCGCCCATGTCGGCGGATAGTTCGAGAAGCGAAAATCGAACAGCCGCCAGCAGCGCGCGATGTAGCTGCCGACGGCGGAGTACATGAAGCCCGAGAACAGCGGCACGCCCGCAATACGGATGGCATTCGCCTCGGGGTAGACCCACGAGCCCTTGGCAGTCTTGAACAGCTCCATGATCGTCGCGACGACATGGAAGATGAGAATGACCTTGGCCTCCTCGATCCGCTCCATTTTCAGCGTGAGCAGAGCGCCCTGCGTCGCGAGCGCGAGCAGAAAGAGAAAGTCGTAGCGTGCAATCGGAGCACCGGCCGGCCAGGTGAACTTCGTCGCAACGATCGCGAAGAGCAGAATGCCGGCAAACAAGCAGGCCCAGGCCTGAAGAACGCCGAACAGCACGAGCTCATGCCACAGGCGGCCGAGCGGCAGCGGCAGAAGCCAGCGCTCCGAGTGGCGCTTCAAGGCCGCAAGCCAGACGTCGCGGCGTCGCACGTCTCTCAAAGCCGTGGTGCGGGCGGCTTCTGCGCGCCATGCCTCGTCATTCATGCCGCTACCCTGAAGCGCCATCTCCCAGCCGCGCGAGACTGGTCCGACGATCAGGGCATCATGAGGGCACGTCGCTGCGCAAACAGCGACAGGCGGCGAAGAGCATTCGCCGCCTGCTCGATAGACCTCCCGCGCATCCGGAACTGAATGCGGGTCGCGTAATTACTTGCCGGGCGAAGCCTCTGGCCGGCACGGCTTCGCCGTCAGGCGGCACCGGTAGAAGACCTGCCCGACGACCGAGCCGACCGACGAACGACCGCACTCATAAGTCGCGTCGACTGCGTGCTCGCGCGCCATGTAGCGCTCGCCCCACTGCCAGCGCGCCGTCTGCATCCAGGCCTTGTCGGCCTCGCCCTGCGCGCCACTCTCGCTCGCGTACTGATCGCCGACGACGGCCAGCTGCGGACGGCACTTGTCCGCATCAACGATCGGCGCCGTACGGATGACACGTGCGCGCCGAACGGCGCCAGCCCGCCACCTCTCCTCTCGCCTCTCCTGCCTCAGCTCCGCCGCCCGCTCGTGCTGGCGCATCAGCCGTCGCTGCTGACGTGCCTGCGTACCAACGGTGTCCTGATGCGCCTCGGCCTGCCATCGCGATTGCGCCGATGCGCAGCCGGTCATTGCTGTGACGGCCATCGCGAAGACGCTACCGGTCAACGCTGCAGAGAAGATTGCTTTCCTCGAGCTCACGAACGCCCCCATCTGATCAACGCACGCACAAAAAAGCCACAATCCCCTTATGCCAGCGGCCAAAGTGGGGTCAATCTGATGGTCCGCACTCGTCGGTGGGTAACCTGTGCACAGTCCGTGGTGTGACACGGCGGGCACCACGCGGCGTGCGCCGCGCGGGGCGTGGACACGCTTGGATTGCGTGTTCCGAATGCTATCCCGCCAGGCTGGCGAAGAAGACGTGGATCTCGCGCGCGAGCCCTTCCGGCTGCTCCAGCGCGGCAAAATGGCCGCCTTTGGGCATCTCGGTCCAGCGGCGGATATCGACGTACGTCTTGGCGGCGAGAGAGCGCGGCGGGTGCAGGATCTCCCGTGGGAACGCCGCATAGCCGGTCGGCACCTTGATGGTCTCCCCGAGCGGCAGGAACCATGGCCGGTGCAGACGGGAGTAGTAAGGCCAGAATGACGAGCCGATCGCACCGGTGAACCAATAGAGCGAGATGTTCGCTAGCATCGCATCCCGACTGACGGCATCCTCGGGGCTGCCGTTGTTGTCGGTCCAGCGCTGGAATTTTTCGGCAACCCAAGCGGCAAGGCCGGATGGCGAGTCCGTCAGGCCGAAGGCGAGCGTCTGCGGCCGCGTGCCCTGGATCCATTGGTAGCCTGACTCTTCCTTGAGAAACTCGTTGAGCTCCTCGAGAAACTTCTTCTCCTCCGGCGAGGGATTGGCGATCAGCGCCGGGTCACGGCGTACGGCGAGCAGATTGAGATGCAGACCGATGAGCCGCTCCGGATACCGGTGGCCGATGATCGAGCCAATCGACGCCCCCCAGTCGCCGCCTTGGAAGGCGAACCTCTCGTAGCCGAGCACGTCAGTCATCAGCTCGACGAAGACATCGGCGATTTCCTCGGCGCCGAACCGCTGCTGGCCCGGTTTGAAGGAAAGCGTGTAGCCCGGCAGCGACGGCGCGATGACCGTGAAGCGATCGGTCAGGCGATGGATCAGGTCGTGGAACTCGAACACGGAGCCGGGCCAGCCGTGTGAAATAAGCAGCGGCATGGGATCGGGACCGCGACCGGGCTCGTGGATGAAGTGGAGGTCGATGCCGCGGACAGGCACCGTGAACTGGCGAAAGCCATTGAGCTTGGCCTCCCAGGTGCGCCAGTCGAACCCCGTTCGCCAATGGTCGGCGAGGCCCTTCACATAGGCGAGACTGGCGCCCGTGGACCATGGCGCGAGCGGCGGCTCGTCCGGCCAGCGCGTGCGTGCCAAGCGCTCTCTCAGGTCTGCGATGTCGCTGTCGGGGACACTCAGGGTGAACGGCCGGGGCTCGGGCTGGCTCATGGTCTCCTCCTCTTGCTCCTGCTGTTTTTCGGCCGGGCGCCGCCGCTGCGGCATCATCTCTGCACTGTTCTTGGCACCAGAACAGAAACCTGAACGCCACCGTTACGAAGCGTTCCCAATTGGGACAATAAGCCATGTATATGTCACGCCGCGACGCGATCCGGGCAGGGCTGTGTTTCGCCGGGACACTCTCAGCCCAAGGTTACTTCAACTCGGCGCACGCAGGAAACCAAGTGGACGCCCCAGCGGCTGCCTTGCTGAAGCGGGATGCAGAAATCGCCTGGCAGTACTTTGCCACGAAGACGCCCGGCGCTCCGCTCGGACTGGTGCCGGCCGCGATGTGGCCCGAAGGCACGGGCCTCGGCCGCTACAATATCCTGACCATGTGGGATGCGGGATCCCTGATCCTCGCCTATCTCTCCGCGCGATCGATCGGCCTCATCAGCGAGAACGAATTCGACCAGCGAATGCGCGCGATCATGACGTTCCTTCGGAACTCCACCTTCCGCTGGGGGCAGATGTCGCTCCCCAACTATCGCACGCAGGTCGTCGGCAATGCCGCGGAAGGCGGTTACGACACGACCGATACCGGTCGACTACTGATGGCTCTGCACATCCTCGACCAGGCCACGAACGGCGCCTACCAGGCGAAGCAGCAGGTCGCGCGATGGAACATTGCGGCCACGGTCAGCAAGGGCCAGCCCTACGACATCAAATCGTCGGCGCGCTTTGAGGCACGCTGCTTCAACTACATCCACTACATCGCCAGGGCCTATGCGCTCTGGGGCATCGAGGTCAACACCGGCTTCAATGGGGAGCTGAAGGAAGGTGATGAAAGCGCTCGCCAGGCCTTCATCCGGCATGTTGCTGCGGTTGGCCCGATCGCCAGCGAGCCGCATACCAACGAGGCCATCGAGCTCGGCCACTCGTCGCGCTCGCGCATCCTCGCCGACGCGCTCTACGCCGCGCAGCAGGAGCGCTATGCCGAAACGGGACGCCTGACGAGCGTTTCGGAGACACCGATCGACAAGCAGCCATGGTTCACCTACCAGGGCTACAACCTCGATGACGAGGCCGGTCCCCGCTGGCCGGTCGACTCGGTCGTGACCGAGCGCAAGTGGGCCACGAAGGAGTTCGCCGAGACCTACCGAATGACGTCGAGCAAGGCGGCCTATCTCTGGCTCGCAGAGCGTGGCGACGGCTACGCCGAGAAGCTGCGCAACTTCATCGCCGCGAAAGCGCCGAGCAGCGGCTACGGCTTCTATCCAGGCATCTATGAGGCCTCAGGGCGTCCGCCACGGATCATGGACGCCAACACCAACGCGGCCGTGCTCGAGTCCATTGCGTTCATTCTCGGCGGCCGCAAGCCGCTTGCGGAGATCAGGCTCTAGTGTCCCTTTTGATTCCGAAGTTCGCTCGAGGCACCACCACCCAGGTGCGGCGAACTTCGGGATCGGAACGCTAAGCTGCGCAAGCTCAAAGATACATACGCCCAGCCATGTGGCAGGGCGACGCCCGCTCTCTGGCGCGCCCGCGCGCAGGCCCGACCACGCACGCCTGCGCGCACGATTTTGCGGCCCATTCCATCCCATTTACGCTTTGTTAAACCTAACATCTGATTGCCGCGCGTCTCACGCCGAACAGTTCCTAACCGGTCCCTAACTTGCGTTCCGTTCTGACGGGTCCGCAGGAAAGCACGAACGCCCGTCCGGCCGACCCAGCACAGCAGCGCGCACCGCCGAGCCCGAGGGCAGAGCGGTCTGGGTCAGACCGGTCAGCATGTCGAACAAGAACAAGCAGGTTTTCTTTGACGCTTCCGGGCGTCGGTCTCCGGTGGTCTATGGCCTTCTGGGTCTTCTCATCACCTTCGTAGGTAGCCTCGTGGCGGTCTTTGCCGTCAGCATCGCCACGACGCCGGCCCTTCCTTCAGTGAAGCTCTCTCTCGAGAGGGAATACCTCTCGGTGCTCGCCGTGGCGCACCGCACGCCGATGCGCACCGGTCCGGGCATCAACCTCGGACACGCACGCTCACGCGTCGACAGAGCGACGTCCGGCACCGACCGCTTCGCCTTCTACGTCAATTGGGACAAGAACAGCTTCCTGTCGCTCAGGACGGCGGCCAAGCATCTCGACGGCCTCATGCCTGAGTGGCTCCATCTCTCCGGCACGGCTG
>CAUJKI010000285.1 GCA_963205015.1 Pseudomonadota bacterium | reverse complement strand
TGATTGACGAGCGCATCCATGGCAAGCGTCACGAAGTCCATGAACATGATCTCGACCACGGGCCTGAGCCCGCTCATCGCCGCGCCGACAGCCGCGCCGACAATCGCGGCTTCCGAGATCGGCGTGTCGCGCACGCGTTCTCCGCCGAAGCGGTCGAGCAGGCCGCGCGTGACGCCAAAGGGCCCCCCAGGGGCCGCAATGTCCTCGCCGAACAGAACGATGCTCTCGTCTGCCGCCATGGCGTCGGCGAGTGCTCGATTGATGGCTTGGCCGAAGCGGGCTTCGCTCATGGCGCCGTCTCCGGCTGGGCGTAGACGTCACGCAGAGCGGTGCCGAACACCGGCGCGCTGCCTGAACGGGCACGCTGAACCGCGGCATCGACGCGTGCGATGGCGTCGCGGGATACAGCCTCGATGGCGCCTGCGGGCACGCCTTGCGCGGCAAGCAGCCGCTCGAGGCGCCCTATGGGATCGTCCTCGTTGCGAGCGGCGTCGGCTGCTTCGCGATATTTCTGCGGATCGCCTTCGAAATGGCCTCGCACGCGCGTGGTCCGGCATTCGAGGAAGCGCGGCCCGCCACCGCCGCGAATCTCGGTAACCAGCGCACGCGCAGCATCATGGACCGCGAGCACATCATTTCCATCGATGGAGCGCGCTTGGATGCGATGGCTATCGGCTAGCGCGCACGGTGTTGCGGCGAGTTGGCGTGCGGTCGGCGAGAACTCGGACCAGCCGTTGTTCTCGCACACGAACAGCACCGGTAGCTGCCAGATGGACGCAAGATTGAAGCTCTCGTGCATGGCGCCTTCGGCAAGTGCGCCATCGCCGAAGAAGACTGCGGCGATCGCACCGCTCTTCCGGACCTGATGGGCGAGTGCGCTCCCGACGGCGATCGGCAGGCCAGCGCCGACAATGCCGTTCGCGCCAAGCATGCCGACGGCCGCATCGGCAACGTGCATCGAGCCGCCGCGGCCTTTGCACATGCCCTCGGCCTTGCCCATGATCTCCAAGAAGAAGCGCTCGAGATCGAGGCCCTTCGCCAAGGCGTGTCCGTGTCCGCGGTGGTTCGAGGCAAGCGTGTCGGCCGGCGCGAGCGCCGCGCATATGCCGGCTGCGACACCCTCCTGCCCCACTGAGAGATGAATGAAGCCCGGCACCTCGCCGTCGGCGAAAAGCTGGGCAAGACGCAGCTCCGCCTCGCGGATCAGCCGCATTGTCCGCAGGAGGTCGAGGGGTGAGGCGCTGTCCGCCGCGGTCAAACGGAGACTCCTCCGGCGTTTTGGGGCGAAAGTCCCGCTATTTTCGACAGGATGCTCGGGGAGTCAAGTTAAATGAATGATGAGCCATGATTCGTATTTCTTGACGGCCGTCGCGCGATGGTCTTAGTGTGCGACAGACAGCGAGGTCCGCGATGCTCGAGAAGAAGTCTCCAGAGGGGCCTGACGCAGTTAGCGAGACCATCCCCGGCCGGCGCCGCCGTGCCGACCGCGCGATCGAGACGCGGCGCAAGCTGATCGACGCTGCGGCGGAGGTCGTCGGCGCCGAGGGCTACGCCAATGCTTCGGTCGCCAAGATCACGGCCCGCGCCGAGATCGCCCAGGGAACCTTCTACAACTACTTCGCCTCCCAGCAGGACCTGTTCGACCAGCTCCTGCCCGAACTCGGCACCGAGCTCCTAGATTCCATTCGCGCACGCATCGCGAAGGAGGAGGGGAGCTTTGCGCGCGAAGAGACAGGCTTTCGCGCCTTCTTCGACTTCCTCGCGGAGCGCCCTGAATTCTATCGCATCCTGAACGAGGCGGAAACCTTCGCGCCGAAGGCTTTTCACGACCACATGCGAAACATGGCGGACGGCTACATGCGTGCGCTTTCGCGCAGCCATGCCAAAGGCGAATTGCCAGGGTTCGAGCGGCGCGAGCTCGAAGTGATCATCCATATGATGCTCGCGGCCCGCAACTACATCAGCTACCGCTACCTCTTTCGCGACGGTCGTGCGCGCCGTCTCCCGGCGTGGGTCGACCGCGCTTACATGAAGCTGATGACGGGCGGGATGCTGTATGGCGGGACGACGGATCGCCCTCGCCGCTCGCGCCGCGGCCCGCCTTCTGCGCGGCAGGGCGCGATCATAGACGATGCCGCCCACTTCCGCCCAACCCAGGCGAGCCCCGGCGAAGCGCGCATCGAGCTCGAGGTGACGGATGCCTGCCTCGGGGCGGACGGCGCGATCCGCCGAGGGATCGTGCTGAAGCTGATCGAGGCCGCCGCGACCGCCGCGGCATCCGAGATTTCCAATGCACTGCCGCGACTTCTCAGTCTCTCCACGGCCTTCCCAAATCCTGCAGGAGATGAGGATCTCGCCGCTGTGGCACGGGCACAGGCGAGTGGGAGCGCAATCCACGTGAGCGTAGAAGTCCGCGCGCTCAATGGTCCCGCGGGCGCGATTGCAACGGCGCAGGCCGTCTATGAGGCAGGGCGTCGCGGGACCGGCGAATATGAATCATGACTCGGGAATCATCTTGACGATAATCTGCCGCCTGACGCACACTCGGGCCAACAACAAGACCGAACCGTACGGTCCAATCTGATTGACGAATATGGAAGGAGGAGCACCCATGGCCCGCAAGCGTGTCGATCTCGACCGCCGCACTGTCCTGAAGGGCGCTGCGGCCGGAGCTGCAGCAACGATCTTTGCGCCCAATATCGTCGCGGCGCAATCTAAGGTTATCCGCATTGGAATGCCGACGATCCTTTCGGGCCGCGTCGCGCAGCTCGGCACATCGTCGCGCAACGCCATCCAGATGGAAGTCGAAAAGATCAACGCGGCTGGCGGACTTGCCGGTCGCCAGATCGAAATGGTCATTCGCGATTCGAAGGGCCAGCCTCAGGAAGCTGCGCGCGTCTCGCGCGAGCTCGTGAACAGTGACGGTTGCGAGATATTGCTCGATGCCGAAGCTTCGTCGGGATCATTTGCCGTCCAGGAGGTTGCGAAGGATCTCGGCGTGCTCGTGATGCACACCAACTCCGAGACATCCTCGCTGACGGCCGATCCGAAGATCCGCATTCCACTTGCGTTCCGCTCGTGCCGTCAAGGCATCCACGACGCCGTGGTGAGCGGCGCCTACGCGGCCGAAATCGCCAAGGCGAAGAAGATCAATCGCTGGGGCACCTGCTCGCCTGACTATGCCTACGGCCGCGACAATACTCAGCTCTTCGTCGAGTACTTGAAGCACTTCTATCCGCAAGCTGAAGTCACTATGGAAGCCTGGCCGAAGCTCTTCCAGCCAGACTACACCGAGGTCATCACCCGCGTCCTTCAGAGTAAGCCGCAGGCGCTTTATTCCGCGCTCTGGGGAGGTGATCTGACGTCGTGGGTCGATCAGGCAAACATCTACGCACTGTTTTCGCAGATGGAAGTCTTCGCCATCAATATGGCGGACTACACCGTGCTGACGGCCGTGAAGAACCTTCCGAAGGGCATTCACTCGGCCACGCGCTACATCAAGACCTATCCCAACACGAAGGCGAATGCCGAGTGGGGCGATGCCTACCGCGCGCGCTTCAAGGAGTATCCCACCAACTGGTCGTGGGAGAATTGGGTCGGCATTCACTTCATCGCAGAAGCCTCGAAGAAGGCAAATTCAGCGGACGGCAAGAAGATTGCCGAGGCCATGCGGGGCCTCAAGATCGATTGTCCGTTCGGCGCCGACGGCACAGTCACCATGCGCGCCGACGATCAGACCGTGATCGGCTACGCCATCGGATGGGGAACGACCATTTCGGGCGAGCCCTACGTTCCGGAGGTCACGGGCGCAAAGTGGGATACGATCCTTCAGCTCGAAGCCGAGTGGAAGAAGCGCAACAACTACACCTGAGCTGCGCGCGCTCCGAACTGCCGTCGCAGGGCCTGGGGCGATCCCCTGGGCCCTGCGAGCGATTTCGACCCCGACCACGATCCGAGGTGATGCTTGAATCTCGTCGCGCTCACGGAATGTCTGACATCCGCCTCCTGCCTCGTAACCCAGACGACGAGCGGCCTCATCATCGGAATGCTGCTGTTCCTCGTAGCTGCCGGGCTCACGCTCATCTTCGGCGTGCTGAAAGTCGTCAACTTCACGCACGGCTCCTTCTACATGCTCGGCGCGTACCTCGCGCTGACGGTCAACGGCCTCACCAACAGCTACTTCCTGGCTGTGCTCGCGGCGGCGATCGGGGTCGCTCTCGTCGCGCTCGTCTTCGAGCGATTCTTCATGAGCAAGGTGTACGGCTCGAACGTCCTGATGCAGCTTCTTGTCTGCTACGCATTCATCCTCATTATGGATGATGCCGTGAAGATCATCTGGGGGCCTGAGTTCAAGTCCATGGGGATGGCGGCGGCATTCCAGAAGCCGCCTCTCTTCATTGCCGGCGGGATCGTGCCGGTGTTCTATCTCTTTCTCATCATCGTCACGCTCATTATCTCGGTGGTGCTCTGGCTGATCATCACGCGGACGCGATTCGGCACCGTCGTGCGCGCGGCCGCCGTCAATCCGAGCATGGTCTCGGCGCTGGGCATCAACACCGGCCTCGTCTTCAGCGGCGTGTTCATGCTCGGCGGGATGCTGGCGGGCCTCGCCGGCGGTCTCGCAGCGCCCGTGCGCTCGCTGACGGCCGGCATGGGCTTCTCCATCCTGATCGAGTCATTCATCGTGACGGTCATCGGCGGCATGGGCTCGATTGCCGGCGCGCTCCTCGGCTCGATCATGATCGGCCTCGTGCGCTCATTCGGCTCGATCGGATTCCCTCTGTTCGTCGAAGGGCTGATGTTCCTGCTCATGGCCATCATCCTCATCCTCAAGCCGAGCGGCCTGCTTGGCAAGGAGGGTTGAGATCATGCTGACGGCGCGTCCCAATCTCGCCCGTGACATCCTGATTGCCGCTGTTGCACTGGCGCTTCTGCTCCTGCTGCCGTACGTGTGGCCGAACAAGATGATCAACGACCTCGTGATCCGTGTATCAGCCTTCGCGCTGTTCGCGACGTCGCTCAATCTGCTGGTCGGCTACACGGGGATGGTGTCATTCGGCCATGGCATGTTCTTCGGCTTCGGAGCCTATGCCTTTGGTCTATCCATGCAGCGCCTCGGGGTTTCGATCCCGACAGCCTTCCTCATCACGGTTCTCTCCAGCGCGCTTCTCGGCCTCGTCGTCGGCGCCATCAGCATCCGGCTGAAGGACATCTACTTCTCCTTCATCACGCTGGCCTTTCAGATGCTGCTCTACAGCACGGTGATCGCCTGGGTTCCGTTGACTGGAGGTGACCAGGGGCTCATGGGCGGCATTCCGCGCCCGCCCTTCCTCGGTGTCGACCTGTCGATCGAAGCGCACCGCTATGCGTTTGCTGTCACGGTCATGGTCGCCGGACTCCTGATCCTGCGCCAGATCGTCGAATCGCCCTTCGGCTACACACTGCGCATGATCCGCGACAACACCGAACGCGCGAGCTTTCTCGGCATCAACGTGTTCCGCGCCAAGCTCACCGCCTTCGTGATTGCCGGCGTGTTCGGTGCGATCGGCGGCATGGTGATGGCGCTCTTTGTATCGGGCGCGTACCCTGAATTCGTGAACTGGACGATGTCGGGCGAGGGCATCTTCATGATCATGCTCGGCGGGCTATCGACGTTCATCGGGCCGGCCGCCGGGGCGTTGATCCTGTCGGTCCTGAATGACGTGATCACGCGGGGGACAGAGCATCATGGTCTGTTTCTTGGTGCGGTCATTCTCCTGTTCGCGCTCGGGCTGCGCAAGGGCGTGACCGACTTTATTGCCGACTGGCTCCGCCTCAATCGCGAAGCCGGCAGCAGAGGCGGGAACTGACGCCATGCTCGAGGTCAAAGGTCTCTTCAAATCCTTCGGCGGCGTCGCGGCGATCTCGGACGTCACCATCGATTTCCCGACCGGCTCGCTCACCGCGATCATCGGCCCGAACGGCGCCGGCAAGAGCACGTTCTTCAATCTCATCAGCGGCGGCCTTACGCCGGATGCGGGATCGGTGAGCTTCAATGGCACCAGTCTGGTTGGCCGCTCGCGGGCGCAGATCATAGATGCCGGCATCGGCCGCGCCTTCCAGGTGGCTCGCATTTTCCCGACGCTCACCGTGGAGGAAAGCCTGCTTGGGGCCGTCACCGCCCATCGTCAGCGCGCGCAGAACATCACACGTCGCTTTCCGTTGCCCGAGATGCGGGATCGTATGCACGAGGTCGCCGAAATGCTCGGCCTCACGGAAAAGCTCGGCGTGACATCCGCCAACCTCTCGCACGGCGATCAGAAGCTGCTCGATATCGCACTGGCGCTCGTGCTCGATCCCAAGGTGCTTCTGCTCGATGAACCGACGGCGGGCATGGGGCCCGATGAGCGCTGGCGCATGATCGAGCGCGTGCATGAGCTCTGGGAGCGCGAGAAGCTTACGCTTATCTTCATCGAACACGACATGGATATCGTTTTCAAGATCGCGCCGAAGATCTCCGTCCTCTGCTACGGACGGCTGCTTGCGGAAGGGACGCCTGACGAGATCCGCACGAACCCCGCGGTGATCGAAGCCTATCTTGGTACGAGCCACGAGGAGGCCGCCGTATGAGCGAACGCCCGATCGTCCGCGTCGACGGCCTCGACGTCTTCTACGGCAAGAGCCAGATCCTGTTCGACGTCGGCCTGGAACTCAAGCAAGGGCGCACGCTCGCACTGCTCGGCCGCAATGGCGCCGGCAAGAGCACGACCATGAAGGCCATTGCCGGCGTGGCGCCGCCGCGGCGCGGGGTCGTCGAGATCGCCGGCGCCAACGTCGCCGGGCGTCCGCCCCACGTGATCGCGCGGACGGGGATTGGCTTCGTGCCCGAGGATCGCCAGATCTTCCCCGAACACACCGTCGAGGAGAACCTCGAGATCGGCGCCAAGAAGGGGCCTGGAGGTCAGGATGCGTGGTCGCTGAAGCGCGTCTTCGAGGTCTTCCCGCTGCTGGAGCCGCTGCGCTATCGTATGGGCGGCCGGCTCTCCGGCGGCGAGCAGCAGATGCTCGCGATCGCGCGCACGCTCATGGGCAACCCCGTCGTGCTGCTGCTGGACGAACCGAGCGAGGGTCTCGCTCCGATCGTCGTCGCGCGGATCGGCGAGCTCCTGCGTACCCTGCGCGCGACCGGCGCCACGACGCTGATCGCCGAGCAGAACATGCATTTCTGTCTCGGCGTTGCCGATGACGCGGTGGTGATAGATAAAGGATCGATCGTCTATCGCGACACCATTGCCGGCCTTAAGGCCAACGAGGAAGTCCGCCGGCGCTATCTCGCCATGTAATGGCACGGCGCCAGGGGCCACGAGTGACCCCACCAGCGAGGAGGATGTCATGACGACGCTGGCCACGCACATTGCCCGCTTCACTGCCGCGCTCGACGCGAGGGCTATGCCGCCCGAGGTGGTCGAGAAGGCGCGCGCCTGCCTGCTCAATGCCTATGGCATGGGCCTCGACTGCCACGACACGCCCTATGCGCCCATCGCGCGCACGGCCGCGCTTGCCCTCGAC
>CAUJKI010000284.1 GCA_963205015.1 Pseudomonadota bacterium | reverse complement strand
AACTGATCTGGAATCACTCGATCCTCCCCCCACTGGCCGATAGGTTCTTCGACACTCCAGACGAGCTGAAGCGCTTTGAGTATCAAGCGGTTCGGAGTCGGACGGAGCCTGACGATTCGGTCACCGGGGTAGTTCCATCCGTTGAGGATTCGGAGGATGAGAAGTAGGTGCGTCGACTGACGCTAACGGAGTTCAAGACGAGTTGGGCAGTTGCGCTCTCGGCGGAAGAGCGCGACGGCGTTCGACGTCTCCATCCGGGCATCCGAATCGAACCCTCGCTCGGATCCGAAGGCCGCTATGACCTTACGCCTGACCAACGGGTCGGCCTCGTCTGTTTGCCTCGTTTGGTCATCGAGGTTCGGCCCAAGGTCCCGATGTCGTCCGTGCTGTTCCTCCTCTCTCACGCCTGCGACGCGGCGTCCTGGTTCGAGCAGCAACCAGAGTTCTCCGATGATCTCGATCTCGTCGAGATGGTTGCGATCATGCTGGCCCGGCTCGTTCAGCAGGCAACCAGGCGCGGACTCTTGAATGGCTATCAGTGCGAAGACGAGGCGCTGCAGGCGCCTCGCGGTCGAATTCTGTTTGACGAGCAGATCCGACGACGGTTGGGGACGTCGCCACCGATCGAAGTTCGCCATGACGTCTTCACGTCAGACATTCTCGAGAATCGCCTATTGCTCGCAGCGCTCGGGGCAATGAGCAGAATTCGGTTGCAGTCGGCAGCCGCCAAGCGCGAGCTCGTTCGGGCGCAACGGTTGTTCGGCTCCGTCACACGTCTGCACTTGGAGCCAGCTTCGGTTCCAGCGGTGTTATTCACGCGCTTGAACGCCCACTACCAGCCGGCGATATCCTTGGCGAGTTTTGTTCTTCGCTCCGCGTCTCTCGACCTCGGCGTTGGGGGCTCGCGAGGGTCGGCCTTCCTGATCGATATGAACACCGCCTTCGAGCGGTTCGTGCGGAGCGCGCTCCGCGCTGCCCTCGGTGTTGAAGGCGCGCGATTTCCAGAGCGCCCGCGCCCGGTACACCTTGATGAGGCCGGCGTCGTACCGCTTAAGCCCGATCTGTGTCCCTCGGTGGACAGGGCAAATCCGGCCATTAATCGACACCGCAAAACCGGCCATTTCGTGGCGGTGATCGAGACCGGTGAGTTTTACTGCGAAGCGGCCTCCTGACGCAAATCGGTGTGGATCTTGGTGCGCCAGCTGCGCGGTCCGCACTTAATGACGTGCGCGTGGTGCAGCAGGCGATCGAGTAGTGCCGTGACCGCGGCGGTGTCGCCGAGCAGCTTGCCCCAATCATCGACGGGGCGATTCGAGGTCAGGAGCGTCGAGGCGCGTTCATATCGGCGCATGATCAGTTCCAGGAGATCTTCAGCCGCCGTATGCGGCAGCTTCCGCATGCCGAGGTCATCGACTATCAGCAGGGGGACGGTGGCCAGCTCGGTGAGGAGTACCTTGCGGGTGCCGGCCAGCGTGGCGTCGGCGAGGTCTTCCATCAGCGTGTGCGCCTCGCGATAAATCACGCGGTGTCCCTGTTGGATCGCGGCGCGGCCAATCGCTTGCGCCAAGTGGCTCTTGCCGGTGCCAGGCGGCCCGAGGAGCAGGACATCCTCGCGCTGCTCGATGAAGCGGGCGGTGGCGAGTTCGTGAATCAGCGCACGATTGAGTTTCTTGTTAAAGGCAAAATCAAAGCTGTCGAGTGAGCGATCCGGATCGCGAAAGCGCGCTTGCACGTGGCGCCGCGCGAGCAGTCGGTCCTGGCGACGTTGCAGTTCATCACTGACGAGCGTGGCGATGAGATCGAGCGGCGTAAGCCGCTCGGTCTGCGCGTGCCGGAGGCGCGCTTCCAGGACGTCGGCCATGCCGGAGAGACGGAGCGTACGGAGGGCGCGATCGACTTCGACGAGGTTCATGTGGGGTCTCCTGTTTTCAGATTGATGAGGTCGCGGTATTGCGTGAGTTCTCGGATGAGCGGATCGATCTGGCGCAGCGAGAGCGGCACCGAGGGCCGGCGCTCGAGATAGCGACGGACGAAGCGATAGGTGGGCACACCGAGGTCGAGCGCGGCTTTCGCCGCTTCGTCGACAATGGCGGCGCCGTGGCGCTTCGCGTGGGCCAAAACGCCTTGGATACGACGGACGGCGACGACGCCATCATGCGCGTGGATGTGTGCGCAGACGGCGCCGATGTGGGGACCGGCCGTCCGAGCCACTGCCAGGAGGGTCAGGACGGGCCGAGGCGTCTGCGAGGGGCGGTCGGCCTCCTCGATCCGTCGGCCCCCTCGACGCGTGCGCAGATGTTCGCGGAGCAATTGCCCGGTGCGCGGATCGATCAGACGGACGTGTAGATCGTTCCACTGCACGGTGATGCGCTTCGTGAGCCAGCCCGGTGGCGCGCTGTAATACGCCGCCTCGATTTCGACACAGCCGTCGAGGTGCACGGTACGGACACCAAACTGGTAGTACCGAAAGCGCTCCAGCGGCAGCGGCCCGAGCGCGGGCTGCTCCTCAGCAAAGCGCGCGGCGACCTGCTGCTTCGTGGTGCCATGAATGCGTGTGTCGGCCCAGCGTTCCTCCCACCGATCGAGATAGGCCTGCGCTTCAGCAAGCGAGCCAAAGCGCTGGCCCTTCAGTGGCGTCTTCTTCGCATGGCCCACGCTGGCCTCCACTTTCCCTTTGCGATCGGGATCGCGGACGCGACACGGCAACGCGACCACGCCGTAATGCGCGAGCACGTCGCGATAGAGCGGATTCAGGGTCGGGTCGTAGATGTCTGGTGTGAGGACGCCTTCGAGCAGGTTGTCGAGGACGATCACTCGTACGGTGCCGCCCAGGCGGCGAAACGCTTCTTCATGGAGCTCGGCCCAGATCTTCGCGCTCGACTGCCACACCAAGAGGCGGACGGCTTTGCGTGAATAGCCGAGCGTCAGCACAAACAGCCGGGTACGCCGATGCTTGCCGCTCTCGGGATGCCACACCATCGGGCCGTCGCCGTAGTCCACCTGCGCCTCTTCGCCAGGCGCCGTCACGATCACGACGCGCGCCTCGGCCGGCGCCTGCGTGCGGAGTGTGGCGACGAAGCGGCGGACACTGGCGTACTTGCCAGGAAATCCGTGGTCATCGACCAGGTCTTGCCAGATCGCCATCGCATTGCGGCCGCGACTCAGCGCCTCGACGATTACCTCCTGATAGATCGCGCACGCACTCGCACTCGGCGCCCGCGTAGGGCCCGAGTCGGTGGACACCGGTGCCGTGGTGGCCGGATTTGGGGTCGGTGAGTCGGTGGACACCTCCGACGAAATGGCCGCATTTGCCGGGTCTTCGCCTGGGCGGCCGGGGCCGCGGACGGCGATCCCTGCAGCGCGCAGGTACCGGCTGACCGTCTCACGACGGACGCCCGTCGCCTCCTCAATGCGGCGCAGCGTCCACCCGAGGCGGCCCAGGGACAGGATTTGATGTTGTGTACTCGCCTTCAAGACGTTGCCCATTCCCGACGGTGACCGTGAGGTCGTCCCGTCGTCAACGTCTCGATCGGCCGTCAGCTAATGGCCGGTTTTGAAGTGTCGATTAATGGCCGGATTTGGGCGTCCACCGAGGTCCTGAATCCCGAGGATGTCCGCATCGAGGTCCGTGATG
>CAUJKI010000283.1 GCA_963205015.1 Pseudomonadota bacterium | reverse complement strand
CGGAGTAGGGTCCGCGCGATCAGCGTGAACTGTTCAGGATCTCGGCAGCTCGTGCGAGATGGTCTCGCACGAGCTTCGCCACTTCTAGCGGGTGCGTGAACGGCGACATGTGCCCGGCCTCCGGGATCACCACGTAGTGCGATTGTACGATTGCGTCGCGGACGAGTTCGCTTATGCGGCGATCGGTCGGCGTCGTTGTAGCGCCACGGACGATTGTCACCGGCACGCCGATGCTGCCGCATTCGGAGAGACTCATGCGGTGATTCAGGTGCGAGATGAAGACTTCCCGCACCTGCCGGGATTGGGCAAGAAACCGTCCTCGCGACTCGTCTGACATGCGCGCCCAAGTTCCCGTGCCGTTGCGGCCGTCGATAAAGAATTCCCAACCGGCCTCGGGCCGACCTGCCTCAACGTTCTCGATAAATGTTTTGGCTGTCCTGATGCCCTCCTCATAGAGCGGGTCATTCGCCTCCTTGAGAAGCCAGCTCACCATGGGCTCGATGAGTATGAGGGAGCGCACGAGCTCCGGGCGCTGGAGCGCGAGCCGCAGGGCAGTCGCACCGCCATAGGAATGGCCGACAACATCCATCGGGGTGCTGCTTTCGGCCTCGATAATCTCGGCAACGAGTGCGGCCTGCAGCTCGTGGGTGAGGCCTCCGGCTTCGGGCCAGGATCCGGTAGCACCAAAGTTGAGAAGGTCGGGGGCAATGAGCGTGTGCGTGTCGGCGAGCGCGGCGCCGGTCTTGCTCCATTGAGCACCCGAGCTGCCGCCCGCGTGCAGGAGAACGAGCGGAGGTCCCTGTCCCCACGTTCGATAGAACGCGCGCAAGCCTCTGAATGAGATCTCGGCCATTGCTGCACTCCGAGGTCACGCGATCGACCTCAAGAGATGGCGAGAATAGAGCGTTCACTAACGGGACGATAGCCGCGCGCTGCAGATCTCCTGGGCGGTTGCAAGGGCGGCACTCACGGCTCGCGCCGAAGGCGCGGGCGCGATTACGCCGCCGTCGCCGTCTCGAGCTTGCCGGCCTCGGCGCAGTCGAGTGCTGCCGCGCGCGGACCGATCCAGCGCGCGCGATCCGCCTGACCCTCGAGGTCGTCCCGCAAGAAGTCGAGATCGAAGCCCGCTTTCTCCAGCGCCTGCAGAATGCAATCGACGTTCCCGCCTCGCGCGCTTGCCGCCGCCCAGGCAATGGCCGAGCGGATGCCGCTCGCGCAGTGAGCGAGGATCGGCCCCTTAAGAGTAGCGACGGCGTCGGACATCGCCTCGACGACCTCGTCCGTGAAGATGTCGAGCTTCGGTGCCGGCACATGACGGAACTGAAGGCCGACCTGCCACGCGAGGACGGCTTCTGCGCGCCCGCTGAGCTGGTCTTCGGCTTCGCCGTCGGGGCGATTGGAGAGCACCGAGCGGAAGCCCATCGCTGCGGCCGCCGCGAAATCCTCCGGCTTGAGGGCCGAGGTCACGGCGAACTCTGGGGTGATGAAGATAGGCTGGTCCATTCGCGTCCCCGTCACGATACGTCGGCGGATGGAATGTGCTTCCAACCACTAGGTGAATGTCGCCTCCGGAGCGGGATGAGACAAGAGGAGGTGTTGCGGAAATTAGAAAAAAATACTAAGACTCTGCCGCTTGCAGCCGTCGTAGAGCGCCTCTACTGCCAAATCGGGCTGCTGAGGCAAAAAATTCTTTCTGGAGAGGCAATCGTGGAACTCGATGCGATGGATCTGAAGATCCTTGGACTGTTGCAGGCTGATGCAACCATGCCCATCGCCGAGATCGGCAAGATCGTGGGCCTCTCCACGACCCCCTGCTGGCGGCGCATCCAGAAGCTCGACGAGGCCGGCGTGATCCGGGCCCGAGTGGCCGTGTTGGACCCGGTGAAGGTCAACACGGGGGTGACGGTTTTCGTCTCGATCAAGACCGACCAGCACAATCTCGACTGGCTGGAGCGCTTCCATGCCGCCGTCGTCGATCTTCCAGAGGTCGTTGAGTTCTACCGCATGTCCGGCGAGGTCGATTACCTCATGCGCGTCGTGGTGCCCGACATCGCCGCCTACGATGCCTTCTACAAAAAGCTCATTTCGCGGATCGACATCACCAAGGTCTCCTCGGCCTTCGCCATGGAGCAGATCAAGTACACGACAGCGCTGCCGCTCTCGTTCGCATTGACCTGAGATGGTCAGCAGTTGAATTAACCACCGACAGCTTCAAGGAATTCGTGTGCTGCGCCTTGGGTGCGCAAAGATCAAGCCCACTATATTCTTCGGCGACAAATATTCCTGCAGTGGCAGTACGATCACGGACTTCAATGGCGCCCGGCGCTAGCGTGGTTTGCTTTTGTATTGCCGCGTAGGAGGCAGCCATGCGCCTTGATATTATTGCGTGCGGTTCATTGTGTATTGCGCTCGTTGGCTGCTCGATCCACCCCATACCGGATGACCTCGTCGGCGACACGACAGTCCAGATCGTCAAGAAGATCCGCTGCGAGGCGCGCCTGGCCGTCGAGAAATACGCGTCGGGTCCGCGCTACAAGTCCGCCGCCATTGCCTACGATTTCCGTTTCACTGTTACAGAGAACAATCGGGGCTCCGGCGCAGCCGGCTTTGCTTTTCCATTCACCAACGGCAGGTTCTCCCTGAATATTGGCGCCGGCGAGGACAAGCAGCGTGTGGGTGTGCGCAATTTTCAGATCGTGGAGACCTTCGCGGAGCTGAGGAAGGAGGATTGCTCCGTCCAGGCGACGAGTGCGAATTACCGTTATCCCATCACGGGTCTCGTCGGCCTCGACGAGGTCATCGGCACATTCGTGAAGCTCAACGAACAGAAGCTTCTCGAACAAGCCAAGGGCCCTGGAGCGTCCTACGTGGATGCGCTCGAATTCGCGACGCTCATCAAAGGCAGCATCGAGCCCGCGGTCGAGCTTGCGCCCGTTGCTGATCGGTTCAGGCTCGCTTCGGGCCGCATCAACTTCTCGGCGGATCGAATGGACGTGCACCGGCTCACGCTCTCCCTCTCCATTCCCATCAAGGAACTGCCGGACAAGGGCATCCGCGAACGGGCGGGCGAAGTAGGAACGAGCGAAACTGCAAGGGACCGGGCGCTCAATGGCCTCGAGCGCTTCAAATACTTTGAAACCCAGCAGAAGATCCTGGATAGCCTCAGGGACGCGCCGCTCCGATAGCTGAGATCGAGAGGTCTGCCGATGGGACATCTCCTTGTCGTCGTGATCGCATTGTTTTCGTTCGCCTCGGCCGCTGCCGCCCAGGACGCAGCGGACTTGAAGGCGCGAGAGCTCGTGCTGCAGCTCCACAAGGGAAATCCCGCGGCCATTCTGCCGTCGTACCGCAATGTCCTTGAAAGCATGAGCGCTGTCGGTGGACCCGGCACGGACGGCACGCGCAATACGCCACGCCCGGGCAGCGCGGTGCCGACCCTCATCGAGCTGGATCCCCGCACACAGGTGAACTTCGGCGCCGAGTTTCTGGATACCAAGCGCATCTGGATGGGCGTGCCGACTGGCGATCAGTTTCCGGCCTCTGTTGCGGTCGAACTGAGCGGGAACGGCATATGCAGCGGGACCTTGATCAACGAGGATACGGTCCTGACCGCGGCCCATTGCTTCTGCAATCGGACGCCGCTGAGAGTCGTCGTGGGTGCGGGGGTCGGCGCGACGGAGGCGCGGCGCTACGCCGTCGACATGGCGCGGTCGAATAAAAAGATGGAGTGCGGCAGGCACAGTCAGGGTGATGTCGGGTACCTCCGCTTGAAGGAGAAGCCGCGCGTGGCCCCGGCGAAGATCGGGCGGGCGGAGACCATCAGTGCAGCGAAGTCGGCGCGCATCGTCGGCTATGGCAAGACGGAGAAGGGCACGAGCGGCCGGAAATACATGGTCGATGTGCCCGTCACATCGGCGACCTGTGAGGGCAAATCGCCGAGGGGCGAGGACAGTAAGGTCTATGGCTGTCATGCGGATTTCGAGGTCGTGGCGTCGGCGCCCCTCACGAGCCGGGACTCCTGCAACGGCGACAGCGGCGGAAGCGTTTATGTGCAACTGAGCGACGGGTCATGGGCGTTGGCCGCCGTCGTTTCCCGAGGTGTCGTCGGGCCTAGCACCCGGCCCTGCGGCGAGGGGAGCATCAACCCGCGCGTCGACGGCCGCATTGCCGCCTGGCTTACTGAAAATGGCGTGGTCTTCGCCGTGGCTCCCTGAGGGGCCTCGAGGGCGAGGCCGCGTTCCGGCGGTCCCTTCCGATACCAAGCGATGAAAGTAAGCGTTGATCCCGGACAACGGGGGCGGATATATGTCGGCGCCATCGCGCCCGGCGCCGCCTAGCGCGGGCTGCGGGCGTGGCGGAACTGGTAGACGCGCCGGACTCA
>CAUJKI010000282.1 GCA_963205015.1 Pseudomonadota bacterium | reverse complement strand
AGATGACTCTTACGGCGCCCGGCTGCCCCGTGGCGGGAGACATGCCGGGCTGGGTCGAGAATGCCGTGTCGGTCGTTCCCGGTGTCGCCAGTTGCCGCGCCACCATCGTCTTCGATCCGCCCTGGGACCAGAGCCGCATGTCGGATGAAGCGCGCCTCGCGCTCAACATGTTTTGAGCGCCACTACTTCTCCTTGGGCGCCATCTTCGCGATCACGCCGATATGGTCCGACGCCGGCCAGTGTGCGCGGTCGAGCAGCCGCACCTCCTGCACATCGAGAAATTTCGTATCGACAAAGATGTAATCGATACGTGCGCCGCGGACTGGCTGCGCCACGCGCATGAAGGTCGCGTGGCGCGCAACATCGCCCGCACCCTTGGCCATTGAAACATCCGTCACATCCGTCAGGCGCGATCGTATCGGCGCGATCCGCTCCGCCTTGGGGCGCGCATTGAAATCACCGAGCGCGATGACTGCCTCTCTCACCTTCGCCAGCCGCTCGACCGTCCGCTTGATTGGTGCCCCATCCTTTAGATCCTTGTCCGCGTGCACGTTGACAAATGTCACATCGCGACCGCCGATACGGATCGCCGCCGTGAGATCACTCCGCGTATTGCCTCGGCCCGTGCTGGTGCCGTCGGCCTGATGCCTCACGATCGGATGGCGGGAGAGGATGGCTAGGCCCCACCAGTTGCCGTTCGTCGCACCATGCCGTGCATAGACGTACTTCATGCCGAGCGCAGTGGCGATCTCTCGCGCCTGCGCATCGCCGACCACTTCCTGCAGCGCAATCACATCGGCATTCGCAGAACGGATCGCGGCCACGATGGGCTTCAGGTCCATCGCATGGCCGCGTCCACGCACTTCAATAGGGCTGCGATCTGGCTCGTCACTGCCGAGGCCCGCTCGAATGTTGTAGGTCATGACAGTGAACGACGCAGGCTCCGCTGCGGCCAGGCTGGCAGAGTCCAGGATCAGCGCGATCAACAGGACGATCCGCATCATGATGCAACTCCCCCTCGGTGAAAGGAGGTCTGCGCCCGGGCTTGACTAGCAGTCAAGCGTCGTCTGGCGTTCCCAGTCCGTCAGATGGCGGGCGTAGTCATTCCAGTCGGCATGACGCAGCTTGGCATAGGATGCGACCGTCGCCTCGCCGAATGCCGACTTGAGCATCTCGCTCGTCTCGAAATTGCGGAGCGCATCGAGCAGATTGAGCGGAAGCCGCTTCATGTCTTTGAGCGTGTGTCCCTCGGTATACATGTTGATATCGAGGCGCTTGCCTGGATCGCGCTTGTTGCGCAAGCCATCGAGTCCGGCCGCGAGGATCACCGCCTGCAGCAGATAGGGATTGGTCGCCCCGTCGGCGAGACGCAGTTCGAAGCGCCCGGCATCCGGGATGCGGATCATGTGCGTGCGGTTATTGCCGGCATACGAGATCGAGCTCGGCGACCACGTCGCGCCCGATGTGGTCGGCGGCGCATTGATACGCTTGTAGGAGTTCACCGTCGGATTGGTGATCGCGGCGATCGATCCGGCCGAATGCACGAGCCCGCCGATGAAATGATAGGCTTCCCTCGAGAGACCGAGCTCGCCTGCGGCATCGTCGAAAGCGCATTTGCCCGTGCTCGTCGACCACAGCGAAACATGCGCGTGACAGCCGTTGCCGGTGAGGTTCGCAAAAGGCTTCGGCATGAAGGTCGCGCGCAGCCCGTGCTTCTCGGCAATGGACTTCACCATGAACTTGAAGAAGGCGTGCTTGTCGGCCGTCCTGAGGCACGTGTCGTATTCCCAATTCATCTCAAACTGGCCGTTCGCGTCCTCATGGTCGTTCTGGTACGGTCCCCAGCCGAGCGTGATCATGGAGTCGCAGATCTCCTTGATCACCTCGTACCGCCGCATGAGCGCCTGCTGGTCATAGCAGGGCTTGGCCTGGAAGTCGGCGGCATCGGAGATCGACGTGCCGTCAGGCGAGATCAGGAAGTACTCGCACTCGACGCCCGTTTTCATCTCCAGTCCATCGCGCGCCGCATCGGCAATGACTCGCTTCAGGACCTGGCGCGGATTCTGCTCGACCGGCTTGCCGTCCATCATGAGGTCGCCGGTCACCCAGGCCACTTCAGGCTTCCAGGGAAGCTGGATGGCTGTCTCCGGATCGGGTGTCACGAGGACATCGGGATGCGCCGGCGTCATGTCAAACCACGCGGCAAAGCCCGCAAAGCCGGCGCCGGACTTCGCCACGCTGTCGATTGCCGTTGCCGGGACGATCTTGGCGCGCATCGTGCCGAAGAGATCCACGAACGAGATCAGGAAATACTTGACCCCATTCTTCTTGGCATACTCTGACAAAGACATGCGATGCGAGCCTCCGGCGATTGACGATCCGACGTGAGCTTCCCCTACTTCCCGTCAGCAACCTTCTGAACAAAGGCCTTGAAGCCTTCATCGGTCACGGGAGCGCCTATCTCCTCGGCCTTCTTGAACACGACGTCCGCCGACTTGCCCTTGCTGTCAGCAAGCAAGGCATGCGTCACCGCACGACCGCCAGCCGCGCAGTGCACGTAGACCGGGCCGTCCGCCTCTTCGATTTCCTTGATCACGGCAGCGGCAGAGGACGGATGAAGGTTCTTCGGGTCGACAGGAATGTGCGCGTAAGCCATGCCGAGGCCGGTGACGACCGCGCCTTGAGCCTGCGGATCGAGCGGCTGGTTCTGCTCGCCGGGACGGCGCAGATTGATGATCTTGCGGTAGCCCGCAGCCTTGAGCGCCGCGATATCTTCCTCGCTCGGCTGTCCACCGGCGCTGATCTTGGCACTGACCTTGGTTGGCTCTTTCATTGGGGGTGCTCCCTAGGTTGCAGTCTTCGTGGTTAGTCCTGCGGGCCGCGGCCCGGAATCCAGTTCGTGCCTGCGAGCGGCACACCCGCCATCGCCGCCGCCTCGACGGTCAGCGCGACGAGATCCTCGGGCTCGAGATTGTGCACGTGGCTCTTGCCGTTCGCACGCGCGATCGTCTGGCACTCGAGCGTCAACACCGAGAGATAGTTGGCGAGGCGCTTACCCGCAGCGACCGGATCGAGGCGTTTCGTGAGTTCGGGGTCCTGCGTCGTGATGCCTGCCGGATCGCGCCCCTCATGCCAGTCGTCGTAGCATCCGGCCGTCGTGCCGAGCTTGCGGTATTCCTCCTCCCAGCGCGGATGGTTGTCGCCGAGCGCAATGAGAGCCGCCGTACCGATCGAGACGGCATCGGCGCCGAGCGCCAGCGCCTTCGCCACGTCCGCACCCGAGCGAATGCCACCGGATACGATGAGCTGCACCTTGCGATGCATGTCGAGCTCTGTCAGTGCCTTTACGGCCGGTCGGATCGCCGCAAGCGTCGGCAGGCCGCAATGCTCGATGAACACATCCTGCGTCGCCGCCGTGCCGCCCTGCATGCCGTCGAGCACGATGACATCGGCGCCGGATTTCACGGCTAGCGCCGTATCGTAGTAAGGCCGCGCCGCACCAACCTTTACGTAGATCGGCTTCTCCCAGCCCGTGATCTCGCGTAACTCGAGAATCTTGATCTCGAGATCATCGGGCCCCGTCCAGTCGGGGTGCCGACAGGCCGAGCGCTGGTCTATGCCCGCCGGCAGCGTGCGCATGGCCGCAACGCGCTCGGAAATCTTCTGGCCGAGCAGCATTCCGCCGCCGCCCGGCTTCGCACCCTGGCCGATCACGATCTCGATGGCATCGGCCCGGCGGATCTGATCCGGCTCCATGCCATAGCGCGACGGGAGGTACTGGTAGACGAGCAGGCTCGATGCCGCACGCTCCTCCTCGGTCATGCCGCCGTCGCCCGTCGTCGTGGACGTGCCGACAGCCGAGGCGCCGCGCCCCAGCGCCTCCTTTGCCGGTGCGGAAAGTGAGCCGAAGCTCATACCCGCGATCGTGATCGGGATCTTGATCTCGATGGGCTTCTTCGCGAAGCGCGTGCCGAGCACGACGTTCGTCCCGCACTTCTCGCGATAACCCTCGAGCGGATAACGGCTGATCGAGGCGCCGAGGAACAGGAGATCATCGAAGTGCGGCAGCTTCCGCTTCGCGCCGAAACCGCGGATGTCGTAGATACCGGTCGCGGCCGCGCGATGAATTTCCGCGATCGTTGCGCGATCGAAGGTCGCCGACTCGCGCGGCGGCGTGTGGATCCAACGCTCATCGCCCGTCATCAGTACGACCCCAGATTGTCGATATGGAAGTTGTAGAGCTTGCGCGCCGAGCCGTAACGGGTGAACTCCGCGACATCGATCTCGGGGCCGATGCCGGCGGCGTCGAGCAGGCTCCGCAGCAGCGTGCGGTGCTCCTCGCGCATATCCTTGGCGATGCAGTCCGTGCCGAGGCTCTTGACCTTGCCGCGCACAAAGAGACGCGCCTCGTAAATGCTGTCCCCGAGCGCGTCACCGGCATCGCCGAGCACGACGATGGTCCCGGCCTGCGCCATGAATGCAGCCATATGGCCGATCGAGCCCTTCACGACGATATCGAGCCCACGTAGCGAGATGCCGAGACGCGCCGAGGCATTACCGTCGATGATGAGGAGCCCGCCGCAACCGGTCGCGCCTGCCGACTGCGAGGCATCGCCCTTCACATGCACGCGGCCCGACATCATGTTCTCGGCGACGCCTGTGCCGGCATTGCCGTTGATGGTGATATGAGCCTTCTGGTTCATGCCGCCGCAGTAGTAGCCGACATGACCGTTGATCGTGACGTCGAGCGGGTTCGTGAGCCCCGCAGCCAGCGCGTGCGCACCACGCGGGTTCGCCACGACGAATGAGCCCGCTTCGGCTTTCTGGAGCGTTTCATTCGCCTGCCGCAGCGACAGGCTTGCCAGATCCAGGTCCGTGTTGCGCGCATCGTGCGCCGCTCGCGCCCCCTCCCTCGCAGCCGCCATGCTCAGCTCCGGCTCCAGGCGTAGACGGTGGCCGGCGCCGGCTCCCAGAGGCGTGCGCCGTCGATGCCGGGAAGCGCCGCGAGCGCGCGGAACTCGGAGCCGAAGGCGACCCACGCATCCGTCTCCGCCATCACGGCCGGCTTGCACGCGATCGGATCGCGCAACACAGCAAAGCCGTCCCGCGTCCCGACGACGAAGGTATAGAAGCCATCGAGATCATCGAGTGCGTGCTCCAGCGCCTCCTTAAGGCTGTCGCCCTCCTTCATGCGCCAGGAGAGATAACCGGCGGCAACCTCAGTATCATTCTCGGTCTGGAAGCGCTCACCGTGGCGGCGCAGCGTCTCGCGCAGGCGGTTGTGGTTCGAGAGCGAGCCGTTGTGTACGAGGCACGTGTCGCGCCCCGTCGAGAAGGGATGCGAGCCGGCGATCGTCACGGCGCTTTCGGTCGCCATGCGCGTGTGCCCGATGGCATGTGTGCCGCTGAACGCCGCAAGACGCAGGCGCCGGCTGATCGCATCGGGATCGCCGACGCCCTTATAGATCTCTATGGCCTCGCCTTCGCTCAGCACTGTCGCCTCGGGCACGTTCTCGATCAGCCACGCGCGCGCTGCAGCACCATCACCGTCAATGCGGATCACGGCATGGTCCTCGATGGTCTCGTATGTGACCTTGCTGCCGGTCGCTTTGCCGAGGCGCGCCGCGACATCACTCCAGTCGAGCGACGGGACACGCCGCACGGCACAGATCTTCGATGTGCCATCGGCCGCCCCGCCATAGACGGCGAAGCCGGCGCTATCCGGTCCGCGCCCGCACATCTCGTGCAGCATGGCGGCCGTGAGGCGCCCGAGCCCCGGCTCCAGCGACTTGTCCTTCAGAAACAATCCGACGATTCCGCACACGCGCGCATTCCTGCTTCATGCCAACGGCGTTGAACCCATGCGCGGCGCGTCACCTGCTCCTTCGCTGGGCACCAGAGTAGTAATATAGGCAATCGGCCTGCTGGCAATCCGCTCAACCGGCACCACCTGCCTGTTTTTCGAGCGGCAGTGACGGGAGAGGGCTCAGTCCTCGTCCTCGCGGATGTGCTCGATCATGCCAACGAGCATCTCCCGGATGTGATCGTCCGCCGCCTCATAGAAGATCTGCCGTGTCTTGCGCGTACCGCGGACCAACCGCGCGGCCCTCAACAGCCGCAGGTGGTGGCTGACGAGCGACGGGCTCGCGTCGACGGTCTTCGCTATGGCGCCGACGGAAATCGGCGCCTCGAGACAGGCGAGCAGAACG
The DNA here is from genome assembly GCA_963205015.1 of Pseudomonadota bacterium. GTDB lineage: Bacteria > Pseudomonadota > Alphaproteobacteria > Rhizobiales > Hyphomicrobiaceae. Next base: position 6,402 of record CAUJKI010000282.1, on the reverse strand, counting down.
CGCAGGCGGGTCGGATCGCCGAGCAGGCGGTAGGTCTCGGCGATGACGCTGATCTGGTCGGCGGTTGGGGGGCTCAATGCTGGTGCCTCCCCGGGAGGCCGGGCTTCGCATCGAGCGCGCAAGCTGCCTCGTCACCCCACACGATCTCGACCGTGCTGTGCCCGATGCCGAACTTCGTCGCCAGCTCCTGCTTGATGGCCCGGGTGACGGTGCGCGCGTCGGCCCCCGGCGCAATGCTCGCCTCCAACGTCGCCGAGGGCATTCCCGAGGTGATCGACCAGACATGAACGTGATCGATCTCGGCGACACCCTCGACGTTCTCGATGAGATGACGGCGCAAAGCATCGATATCGATATTCGCCGGTGTGCCTTCGAGCAGGATGTGCAGCGAGTTCCGGAGCAGCGCCCACGCACTGCGCAGGATGAGCAGCAGAATGAGCACCGATAGGATCGGATCGATCGGCGTCCAGCCGGTGAAATAGATGGCGATGGCCGCAATGATGGCCGCGACAGACCCCAGCAGATCGCCGAGCACGTGCAGCATCGCGCCCTGGATGTTGACATGCGCGGTGTCGGCACGGCGCAGAATCAGGAAGACGGCGATATTGACCGCAAGACCAACGAGCGCGACGACGAGCATCGGGCCTGCCAGCACCGGTGAAGGCTCGAGCAGGCGGCCAACGGCTTCCCGGGCGATCCACGCGACGAGCACAAGGAGCGTTATTGCGTTGACGAAGCCCGCAAGCACTTCGAGGCGCAGATAGCCGAACGTCTTGGTCGCGCTCGCCGATCGCTTGCCGAAGTAGAAGCCGGCCCATGCGAGCGCCAGCGCCGCGGCGTCCGTCAGCATGTGGCCGGCGTCGGCGATCAGCGCGAGCGAGCCGGAGAGAAGGCCGCCAATGACCTCCGCGACCATGAACCCGGCCGTGAGGACGAGCGCGAGCAGCACCGTGCGCTCGTTGCTCGCCGTGACGGTCGGGGTGTGGTCGTGACCATGATCGTGGCTGTGACCATGACTGTCGTGATCATGCGATGCGCCGGCCCCGTGCACGTGGGGAGCAGTCGCCTGCCCATGCTCCCGCCGCCCGGACTGCGCCTGGCCGCTCCGACCCTCCCGGCGTCCATCACCAAGGCCCACGTGCCCATCCTTCTCGCCAATATTTGAATATGTATTCAAATATAATCAGCCAAGGAATGGCAAGTTGACCCTCATGCGGCAAATTGGAAACGCAGCGATGGGACCGAGCAGCCATCTGTCTTCTGCGCATATCCGCCCGCTCCGACTTCAGCTGCCGTGCCCGTGCATCCGGGATACGTTCGATTCAAACGAAAGAAGCGCGGCAGGGCGAAACGACATGACGCGGCAGCTCCACCTCAATCTTTTCATCAATAGCCGCGGCCACCACGAAGCCTCCTGGCGCCATCCGAAATCATCGCCGCTGGCTCTGACGGATGTCGCCTACTTTCAGGAGCTCGCGCGAAAAGCCGAAAGCGGGCATTTCGATTCGATCTTCCTCGCCGACCAGCTCGCGCTTCCCGATGATGTGACGAGCGCGCCGCGTACATGGCTCGAACCGATCACGGCGCTCGGCGCGCTCGCGGTCTCGACATCCCGCATCGGTCTCATCGCCACCGCCTCCACGACCTACACCGAGCCATTCAACCTCGCGCGTCAGTTCGCCTCGCTCGACCACATCAGCGGCGGCCGCGTCGGTTGGAACATCGTCACCTCGTGGATGGCGGCAGCGGCCCGCAATTTCGGCAGCACCGGACAGGTGGCACACGCCGATCGGTACGTGCGCGGCGAAGAATTCATGGAAGTCGTTCGCGCGCTCTGGGACAGTTGGGCCGACGACGCCGTGCTCGACGACCGCGCAAACGGGCGCTACGCGCGCGCCGACGCCATCCGCCCGGTCAATCACCACGGCGCGCACTATCAGGTCGCCGGCCCGCTCAATGTGCCCCGCTCACCGCAGGGGCGGCCCGTGCTCGTGCAGGCCGGATCATCCGATACAGGACGCAGCTTCGCCGCGCGACACGCCGAGGCCGTCTTCACCGCACACATGGAGAAGGCGACGGCACAAGCCTTCTATGCCGACCTCAAGGCGCGTGTCGTCGCTGCCGGCCGTCGCGCCGATCAGGCGTTGATCCTGCCGGGGCTGAGCCCGATGATCGCGTCCACCGAAGCAGAGGCCAAGCGTCTCGAGTGCGAGCTCAACGAGCTGAGCGATCCCGAGGTCGGACGCAAACGGCTCTCGGCCCGCTTCGGCGGACACGACTTCTCGCATCTGCCGCTCGACAAGCCGCTGCACCCCGAGGACTTCCCGTCACCCGACGCCCACGAAGCCGCGCGCAGCCGAACAGAAGTGATCGTCGGCCTCGTGCGCCGCGAGCAGCCGACGCTGCGTCAGCTCCTCGCGCGTCTCGCCGGAGCACGAGGACACTTCACGTATGCAGGCACACCCGAGCAGGTCGCCGCGCTGATGATCGACTGGTTCGAGAATGGCGCCGCCGACGGCTTCAATCTCATGCCGCCACTGCTGCCTTGGATGCTCGATGTGTTCATCGCGGAGGTCGTGCCCCTGCTGCAGAAGCGCGGACTTTTCCGCACGGCCTACGAAGGCACGACGCTGCGCGCGCACTACGGGTTGGACCATCCCTCCGGGCGCCCGCGCTGAAGGCTTGCAAATAATCTCAATGTGTTAGGTGCGACGAGGATGTGATGAACGTTCATTCAGATGAACGCTCATTAAGCTACTGAAAAAATTGCACAAATCGCGACGGATCAATCTTTACCATAGCGTTTCTCCTGTGCACGCCGCGATGAACCACGCACCCAAGCGAACGGTGGTTGAGCGGCCAGAACACAGGAGATGACACCATGAAGTCCGCCATGATCGCCGCCGCTGCTGTTGCCGCCGCCGTCACGATCTCTTCGGGCGCTGCCTTCGCCGAGACAGCCAATACATCCACCTGGAGGCCGCATGGTACGCAGGCCGGCAAGATCTACCGTGTATCGCCTCGCGTCGTTGCTCACCATCATCGCGACTACCGGCCGGTCTATCGCCCTGTCTATCGTCCCAGCCCGGTCCAAATGAGCGCCGCAGAACTTGCGGAGAAGAGGCGTGACGCCTTTGCCGATGGCCGCATCTCGTTCATCGAGAAGATCAAGCTGAATGCTGCCCAGCGCCGCCATGAGGCTCTGGTGCGCTCGTACCGCTAAGACCTCCGCGCGACTGCACCCCCCGTGCAGATGAGCGGATCAGGAGGGCCGTACCCCTGCGGCCCTCCACCTCTTTGGAAAACCGATCATGGATAGGGCACCGCCCACGCGTCCGGCACCTTGGTCGCGAGCCAGCGCGCGAGCGCTGCATTCACGGCAACAGGCTGCTCCTGCGCCATCCAGTGGCCTGACTGCACAACGACCTCGCTGAGATTCGTGCACGCCTCCCGCATCGGATCGGCGAGGCGCGACACGGTCGTCTCGCACACGACGTCGTAGTCGCCATGCACGAACAGCACGGGCATGGAAAGTCGCCCCCCGTTCGGCGCGCGGCGTGCGTACTCCGAATTGCGCCGGTGATTCATGTACCAGCTATCGGGCCCGAAGAAGCCGTTGCGCTCCAGCGCCTCGACATAGACGGCAAGGTCCTCCTCGCTCAGCACGCGCGTGTCGAGCGGCAATGGCGGCGCACGATCGAGCGGCGCGAACCATCCGCCGCGGCGGCGCACGTCCGACGTTCGCGCGGGCTTGCCTTTGACCGCTGGTGTTCCCGCGCGGAAGAGCGCCTTCACCGTGCTCGGCACATCCGCCTCGAAATCCCGGCGCGCCTTCTCGAAATTCTCCTCATAGAAGAGCTGGTAGTCCCACTGCCCGACAGGGTATTGCGCCTCGGGATAGACGTTGCGATCGATGAACGGCACCATGCTGTCGGGCCTGAAACCGCCAGGGAAGTGCGGCACGCAAAGACTCGCAACGGCTTGGCAGATATCGGCATGATGGCTCGCGAGGCTCCACACGACCGGGCTGCCCCAGTCATGCCCGACCCATATCGCGCTCTCTCGGCCGAGTGCGACCAGAAGCTCCAGCATGTCCTCGACGATGACTTCGAGCGCGTAATCCTCATGTCGCGAATAGACGGCAGAACGACCATACCCGCGCATGTCCGGCGCGATCGCGCGGAAGCCGAGGCTGGCAAAGCAGGGAAGCTGGTGCCGCCAGCTCAGCGACAGCTCCGGCCAGCCATGCACGAAAATAATCAGCGGCGCCTCGGGTGCGCCACAGGCAAGAAAAAATGTCTTGTGCCGCGCCGTGGCAATCGTGTGCTCGGTCACCGAAAAGAGCGACTTCATGACACCCCCTCATTCCCGCGTGCCGGCATACCCATGCCGCATGTGCATTTTCGCGTCATTTCCTCACGGGCGCCATCCGAAACAGGTATAAGCCGCACCGAAGCAGGTGAAGATCCTCAAGCGAACGATCGGAATCGGGGCACCAGGCGCCATGCAGCGCGAGGCAGCGGGCGAGGCCGCCCAGACAGGAACCAGCGCGCTCAGGGGCATCGGGCTCATGTGCGTGGCTCTGGTGCTGTTTTCGGGCCTTGATGCGACGGCGAAATATATCGCCACGCGAAGCGGCCTCCCCGTTTCACAGGTGACGTGGCTGCGTTTCATGAGCCAGTTCGTCCTGGTCGTGCTGACGTTCGGCATTCTGGCCGTGCCGCGCCTTCTCTACAGCCGGAAGTGGATGCATCAGGCGTTCAGGTCCTTCCTGATGCTCGGCTCGACCACGTTCAACTTCATGGCGCTGAAGACGTTGCGGCTCGATCAGACGCTCACGATCGGCTTCCTCGCACCATTCATCGTCGCCCTGCTCGCCGGCCCTTTCCTCGGCGAATGGATTCGCTGGCGGCGGCTCATCGCCATCATCGTTGGCTTCTGCGGCATTCTGGTTGTCGTCCGGCCGGGCTATTCGGCCTTCGAGGTCGGCATGATCTTCGCCAGCCTCGGCACGCTCTGCTACGCGATCTTCATGCTGCTGACGCGCTACCTCACGCGCTTCGACCCGCCGGAAGTGACGATCTTCTACTCGATGCTCGCCGGCGTCTTCGTCATGGCGCCCTTCGCCATCGCCGAGTGGATCTGGCCGAAGGATGCTTTCACCTGGGCGCTGCTGCTCTCGACAGGTCTGTGGGGTGGGCTTGGCCATTACATCTTCATTCTGGCCTATCGCCACGCGCCCGCGCCGACCTTGGCGCCATTCATCTATTTCGGCCTCATCACGCACACGGCGCTCGGCTATCTCGTCTTCGACCAGCTCCCCGATGCCTGGACGATCTCCGGCGCACTGATCGTCATCGCATCGGGCGTCTATCTCGTGCACCGCGAGCACGTGACGGCCTCGGAGCGGCGGAAGGCAGAGCAAGCGGGATAACAACCGCATTCTTCACCTTCTCCCCATCGTCACAGGGAGAAGGTCGGGATGAGGGGCGGCCACGAGCGCCGACGTCAGCGTTTGTCGCTGCCTCTCACCCTAACCCTTTCCTCGCGCGGGGAGAGGGGACTTCAGCGGGCGATCCGCGCTTTCGTTTCTTCAGCCCACGAGGCAAAACGCCCTTCATGGATCGCTGTGCGCATCGCCGCCATCAGCTCCTGATAGAAGGCCGTGTTGATCCACGACAGGAGCATGGCGCCGAGCAGCTCGCCGGACTTGATGAGGTGATGAAGATAGGCGCGCGAGTAGTCCCGCGCGGCCGGGCACGTGCTCTCGGGATCAAGCGGTGCGGTGTCCTCGGCATGCTTGGCATTGCGCAGGTTCACCCGCCCGTCCCACGTGAACGCGAGACCGTGGCGGCCATTACGCGTCGGTAGCACGCAATCGAACATGTCGACCCCGCGCGCCACAGCTTCGATGAGATCCTCGGGTGTGCCGACGCCCATCAGATAGCGGGGCTTTGCAGCGGGAAGGAACGGCAGCGTCGCCTCTAGCGTGCGCAGCATCACGTCATGCCCCTCACCGACCGCGAGCCCGCCGACCGCATAGCCCGGGAATTCCATACCGATGAGGGTCTCAGCCGACCGGCGGCGCAGATCGGGCTCGACGCCGCCCTGCACGATGCCGAACAACGCCTGCCCGGGTTGCGCAAGACCACTCTCCAGATTCTTCGCAAACGCAATCCTGCAGCGTTCTGCCCAGCGCAGCGAAAGATCCATGGCGCGCGCTGTTTCGGCGTGGCTCGCCGGCAGCTCGATGCACTGGTCGAGTTGCATCTGGATATCCGAGCCGAGCAGGCACTGGATCTCGACCGCACGCTCAGGACTGAGCACATGCCGTGAGCCATCGAGGTGCGACTGGAAAAGCGCCGCATCCTCCGTCACCTTGCGGATCTTGGAGAGGCTCAT
>CAUJKI010000281.1 GCA_963205015.1 Pseudomonadota bacterium | reverse complement strand
GCCGAAACGCTGGTAACCAAATCGACCGGCATCCTGAACGGAGGTTCCGAGACCGGAAGCGACGACACGCAGATGACCGCTCATTCGTAAATCCTGAGCGTGTCAACGTCGAAAGTCCCATCGGCGCGCGTCGATTGCATGTCCTCGAAGACCGCGCGGCTGACGGAAACAACCCGCACCGTAACGCCCGGCGAAAGCCGTGCCGCCTGAACGCGGCGTGTATCGAAGAGCGGAACGCCGGTGCGACCGATGATGTGCCAGCCTCCCGGACTATCGAACGGGTAGACTGTGGTCTGCCCGATGGCAATGGCAACTGAGCCGGCCGAGACCTTGATGCGCGGGCTCGTGCGCCGCGGCAGGGCCAACACTTCAGGAAGCTCGCCCATGTACGCCTGGCCCGGCAGGAACCCGATCATGTAGACGAGATGCTCGATGGACGTGTGCATGGCCACGACCTCGGCAGGGCTAAGTCCGGCGACCGCCGCGACATCGGCGAGATCGGGCGCCAAATCCTCGCCCTCGTAGCAGGTCGGGAAGTGCCAGCGCTGACCGACAAGCGCCTCGGCTTCGAGCCCCTCGACGAGCGGCATGAGCTGCGCCTGCAGGTCACGGGCGCGGACGACGAGCGGATCGTAATGCACCATCAGTGACCGGAATGTAGGGACGACCTCGCTCACGCCCGCGATGCCGGCCTCCTCGACCCGGTGGCGAAGGTTCAGGACCAGTGCGGAGAGGTGGCGATCCATGCGGTTGCCGAACTCGACGACGAGCGCCGTGTCGCCACTCGGCAAAAAGCGCGGTGCCACCGTGAGCCCTCGCTTCGACATCCTGAACTCTCTCTCCCCTCTGCTTCAGGCAGCCCGGCTGTACCGCGCGCGCATGGTCCCCCATGCGCCTCCGATGTGCCATGCCGGCTTGGCGCGTCAGCCGGTGGCTGCTACCAATCCAGGCACAATCGGGGTCTGCGGACGTCCGATCCCTGCCCCCCGTGCCCCATGCCCCGTGAGGAAGCGAACAATGGCCGCCAAAGTCAACCTCAATGCCGATATCGCCGAAGGTTGGGGCGCCTACGACATCGGCAACGATGCCGCCATGATGGACATCGTCAAGTCGGCAAACGTCGCGTGTGGCATGCACGCGGGTGACGCCAATACCATGCACCGGCTGGTCATGCTGGCCCGTGACAAGGGCGTGAGCATCGGCGCCCATCCGGGCTTCAACGATCTATGGGGCTTCGGCCGTCGCCAGATCCGCATGTCGGCGTCCGAGCTCGAGTATCTCGTCGCCTACCAGATCGGCGCGCTGCAGGGGATTGCAGCTTACGGCGGGCTCAAGGTCACACACCTCAAGACGCACGGCGCTCTGAGCAACATGGCGTGCGTCGAAGCCGACTATGCCATGGCGATCGGCCGGGCGATCAAAACCATCGACCCGAGCATGATCTTCGTCGTGCTGTTTGGGTCCGAGCTCGAGAAGGCCGCGCAAAAGCTCGAGTTGCCGATCGCCCGCGAGGGTTTCTGCGACCGCGTCTATGCCGATGACGGAATGCTCGCCTCGCGCTCGCTCCCCGGCACCGTGCTCAAGGATCCGGTGAAGGCAACGGCCCAGGCGCTGCGCTTCGTTCAGCAGGGCGAGGTCGTCTCCCTTTCGGGCAAAGTCATCAAGGCCAGGGTCGACACGCTCTGTGTCCACGGCGACGAAGCGACTGGCGTCGTGGTCGCGCGCGGCGTGCGCGATGGTCTCGAGAAGGCCGGTGTGGAAATTGTTCCGCTGACCGAAATGGACCTCGCTCGCTGATTTGAGGTCGCGCCTTTGGTTGAGGGTTCGGGGAAACAGAGGATTGGATGAGAACAGCAGCGCTCTACGCAGGCCTCCTCGGCTTGGTTCTGCTTGCACTCACGCTCAGCGTCTCGGAGGCGCGCCATCGCACGAAGACCGCGATCGGCGACGGCGGCGACGAGGTCCTGCGGCGACGCATTCGCGCCCACGGCAATTTCGTCGAGTATGTGCCTCTCGCCCTGCTTCTGCTCGCACTCTGCGAGCATCTCGGCATGGGCTCTCTGTTCGTGCACATACTGGGACTTGTGTTGCTGCTCTCCCGGATCACTCATGCCTATGGCATCAGCCAGCCGCGTGAGCCGCTGGCCTTCCGCATGCTTGGGACGACCGGCACGCTCATCGTCCTCCTCATCACCGCGCTTTACTGCATCTGGGCCTTCTTCTGACCCACGGCCCGAGCGCATCGAGAAATCTTCTGACCATCGGCGCAGAAGCACCGCGCCCAAAAGCAGGAAACCCCATGCCCTATTCAACCTTCCGCCCAGAGCTCATGGGTAGTGCCACGCTGTCCCCGTCCGGCCGCTTCGAAGCTGGGTCCTGGCAGTCCTTCACGCTCGTCTATACGGCGGGTGCTTTCGGCATCGATGATACTGGCAGCCTCAAGATCGCCTTCCGCTTCGCGACGGACCTCGGCCCCGTGCAGTTCGACGATCCCAAGGCGCCCGGCTACACGACGCTCGAGGCCTCGAACGGCGCGACGCTCGAAGCGCGCTGGGAGTTCAAGCGCAACATCCGCCCCTGGAGCCGCTCGCTCTACATCGGCGTGATGAAACATTTCCTCAAGCCGGGGGACACGATCACCGTGCGCTTCGGCGATACACGCTTCGGTTCACCGGGCGTGCGCGTGCAGACCTACTGCGAGAAGATCTTCGAGTTCCATGTCCTCGTCGACGCCATCGCGACCTATGACTACGTGGCGCTTCCCGTGAGCCCGACCATCGAGATCGGCCCCGGCCCCGGCGTCGCCTGGCACACGCTGCTGCCGACGCTCGTGCGGGCCGGCGCCCCGTTCCGTTTCGGCATCAAAGTGGATGATGTCTGGGGAAATCCGTCGGATCTGGTGACGCGGACGGTCCGTCTCGTGCCGAGCCGGCCGATCGCCGGCCTGCCGCAGACGGTCGATCTCAGGAACGGCTCGTTCGGCGCCACGCTCGAAAAGCTTGTCGTGCATGAACCGGGTGATCTCACCATCGATGTTGTCGGTGAGGACGGCGCGCTTCTCGCACGCAGCAATCCCCTTCGGATAGCGGCCGCCGATGCCGCGTCCGTGCACTTCTGGGGAGACACGCACGGCCAATCCGACGAGACGCTCGGCACGAACCCGGCGCGCGAATATTTCGCCTTTGGCCGCGACCGGGCCCTGCTGGATGTCATGAGCCACCAGGGTAATGACTTCCAGATTACTGGCGAGTTCTGGCGCGATCTCAATGTCGCAACGGCGGAGTTCGACGAGCCCGGCCGTTTCGTCTGCATTCCCGGCTACGAGTGGAGTGCCAACACTGCCGTCGGTGGTGACCGCAATGTCATGTACCGCCACGAGGGCGAGACGATCCACCGCTCGAGCCATGCGCAGATCACCGAAGGCGGCGACATGGCGGACGAGGCCAATGACGCGCACGAGGCAGGTGCGCTGTTCGCGAAGCTCGCCGGCAAGGATTGCGTGGTCATGGCCCACGTGGGCGGGCGCTATGCCGACATCACCTATGCGCACGACGGGAGATTGGAGACGGCGGTCGAGGTGCATTCCGACTGGGGCACCTTCGAGTGGATCCTGCACGATGCCTTCGCCAAGGGCTATCGCGTCGGGGTCGTGTGCAATTCGGACGGGCACAAGGGCCGGCCCGGCGCCTCCTATCCCGGCGCTTCGTTTTTCGGCGCGCAGGGCGGTCTGACCTGCTATCTCGCACCGCGTCTTGATCGCGATGCCATCTTCGAGGCCATGCGCCGGCGCCATCACTACGGCACGACGGGCAATCGAATGCTCCTCTCCGTCGAGGCGACGACCAAGAGCGATGCGAGCGTCTTCATGCGCGACCCGGCGCTCTTCGAGAACGCGGCGAGCGAGCGCACGCGCCGCGTCATCATGGGCGATATCGTGCGCGTTGCCGATGATGACATCGAGTTGCATGTCGAGGTTGCGGCATCGGCGCCAATCGAGCGGATCGACATCTTCGACGGCACGACGCTCATCGAGACTGTCCGCACCTACGGCCCTGCAGATCTCGGCAGGCGCGTGCGCCTGACCTACGCCGGCGCCGAGTATCGTGGCCGCGCGCGCACGACCGTGTGGGATGGCAGCCTCACGATCAGCGGCAACGCGATCACGGATACCCGTATGTTCAACAACTGGAACATCGATCGCGGGATCCGCGGCCAGACGACGGAGGGGCTGTCCTGGAAGGCCGTCACCACCGGCAACTACGGCGGCATCGATCTCTGGCTGAAGGATGCGGGCGCCGGCAAGATCAGCTTCGAGACAAAGCACTGCAGCGGCACGCGCGATATCGCTGCGCTCGGCGTCGACGCGGACGTCTTTCCTGCAGGCAGGCTCGGGCGCGAGGTAGGCCTCGCGCGCCTGCCGGAAAAGATGAGCGAGATGCGGCTCCGCCTCAGCCGCCGCATTGCCGTGCCGAAGGGGCGCGATACGCGTCTCTTCGTACGCGTAACACAGGAGGACGGCCACCGCGCCTGGTCGAGCCCGATCTATCTCTTCCGCTAAAACGCAAAAGGCGCCGGCCGCTTCCGGCCGGCACCTTTCAGCCATACCGTCACCGGCAAGCCTATGAAGCCAGGGCTTGCGTGCCGTAGACTTCTGTATCCATGCGGTTCAGGAGAGCGATCAGCGTGTCCCAGTCGATGGGCTTGGCAAGGTGATCGTTCATGCCGGCTTCGAGGCAGCGCTGGCGGTCGCCGTCCATGACACTCGCGGTGAGGCCGATGATCGGCAGTGCACGCCCCGCATCCGTCTGACGGATCTGCTGGGTGGCCTCCAGGCCGTCCATGGACGGCATGTTCACGTCCATGAGGACGACATCATAGGGCTTCTGGCCGACCAGCTCGATCGCCTTGTGGCCATTGCTGGCGACATCGATGGAATAGCCCGCACCGCGCAGGATGGCGCGTGCCACACGCTGATTGGGCTCGTTGTCCTCGGCGAGGAGCACCTTCAGACTGCGCTGCGGTCCTGCGGCCGGAGCGATCGTCCCACGGGCCACAGTGGTCGGTGCCCGGCGGCGCAAACGGTTGCAGATGCGCTCGAAGGCTTGCTGACCGAAGGGACGCGACAGGAGCAGATCCGGATCGATGTCCAGGCCGCCCGCATCCGCGACGCTGTCGGCAATCACGAAGAAAGGCGTCGGCGTGCCCCCCCTCTCGCCGGCGATGAGCCGCACGATCTCGTCGCGCGCGGACTTCGCCGCATTGCTGTCGATGATGATGGCCGTGCTTTGTGTCGGTCCGAGCCGCTGCAGCACGTTGGGTCCGCACGCCAGCAGATCCATAGTCGCGCCGCTGCTCGCAGCATAGGCACGGATCACGTTCGCAAGGGGACCTTCCCGGCCGATCAACGCCATGCGCCAGCCTGAAAGCTGTCGCGTACGGCTGCGATCAGGTGCATCGGCGCCTGACAGCGGCAGCAGAACGACGAACGTGCTCCCCGCCCCGGGCGTGCTGTCGCAATCGATATGCCCACCCATCAGCGAGACGAACTCGCGGCAGAGCGCGAGGCCGAGGCCGGTCCCGCCATGCATACGCGTCGTGGAGGCATCGACCTGCGAGAAGCGCTTGAAAAGCCGGTCCCGCTTGCCCTCGGGGATCCCGATGCCGGTGTCGTTGACCCTGATCCGGAGTTGATGTGCGCCGCCGCTTTCGATGGCATCGACCGACAGCGTGACGCCGCCTTCCTCGGTGAACTTGATCGCGTTGCCGATAAGGTTCGTGATGATCTGGCGCACGCGGAGCGGATCGCCACGCGTACTGCCGGCAAGCTGAGGATCGACGAACGCTGCGAGATCGATGCCTTTCGCTCGCGCGGTCGGTGCGAGCAGCCTCGTCACGTCGTTGACGAGGTCGCCAACCCGGTACTCGACGTTCTCGATCTCCATGTGACCGGCTTCGATCTTCGAGAGGTCGAGAACGTCGTTGATGATCCCGAGCAGGCTCTCGCCCGAGACGCGGATGGTATCGAGATAGGCACCCTGCTCATGGTCGAGCGGCGTGTTGGCGAGAACGCGCGCCATCCCGAGAATGCCGTTCATCGGCGTGCGGAGCTCGTGGCTCATTGTGGCGAGGAAGCTCGACTTGGCCATGTTGGCCGCCTCGGCCTCGGCGACCGATTTGCGCAGAAGCTCCTCGGCACGGATGCGATGCGTGATCTCATGGAAAACGATGACCTGGCCGTCGCTCGGCACGGTGCCGATGCCCGTCTCGAAGACCTCGCCTGTGGCCGCGGCAAACTGCTCGGGAAGACGGCCATCGCTGCGGATCTTCGCAAGACCTTCGCTGACGTTGCCCGACGTCACGGCGGCGACTGCTTCGGGCTCGATGGCGAGCGCACGCAGCGCCTGCTTGTTCCACAGGATCGGCACGCCGGAACGGTCAAGCGCCACGATGCCCGCGGCCGAGTTCGACAGCACGGCGTCGAGAATTGCGCGGCGGCGCGCATTCTTGATGGCATAGCGGATGGAACGGTCGAGAAGCTCGGGCGTGATCGCCCCTTTCTCGAGAAAGTCAGCGGCGCCGGCCTCTTCCGCGGCGCGGTCGATGTGCGGGTCGATGACGCCGGTCAGAAGGATCATCGGCGTGTCGGGGAAGCGTCGTCCCGCCTCGCGGATGAACTCGAGGCCGGTGCGCTCACCGATCCGATAGTCGACCAGCGCGACGTCGTAGGAACGCTCAAGCAGCTCAAAGTTCGCGCGCTCGTAGGAGCCGGCCCACACCACCGAGTACTTGTGGTTCGGAACGCACTGCAAAACATCCTGCGTCAGGAAGAAGTCGTCCCTGTCGTCCTCGACGAGAAGGACGACCGTCTCACTCTGTGCCAGAGACTGCGTCATCGAAATGCTGCCTCAACGCAATGAACACCCGATCACGCTGCTTCGCTGGCCGGAAGCTCGACGATCTCTATCCAGTAATGATTGAGCGTGCGGACCACATCGACCAGGCCCTCGAAGCTCACCGGCTTGGTGATGAAAGAGCTGACGCCGAGGTCGTAGGTCCGCAGAATGTCCTCCTCGGCCTTCGACGTGGTCAGAACGATCACCGGAATGCGCCGCAGCTCGGGATCGTCCTTGATGTGCTTGAGGACGGTCCGGCCGTCCATGCGGGGCATGTTGAGATCGAGCAGGATCAGCCCCGGCAGACGGCGCGGCTGGCCCGTGAACTTGCCCTCGCTGCGCAGGTAGGCGAGCAACTCTTCACCGTCCTCGACATAAACCCGCGGGTTCGACAGGCGGCTTTCCGTGAAAGCGTCCTCGACGAGCATCCGGTCGTCGGCGTCGTCATCTGCGATTACGATGGTCAAAGCTGCCTTACTCGACATGACACTACTCTCCCCCTACGCCACGACCAGGAGGTCGGACGCCTCTCCCCCGGCATCAGACCGCCTTCCGATTTCACTCCATCACCATGCCAGAGAAGGTTGAAGCTCTCGTTTAATTGTCCAAAACATCTGTCTGCTTCGCTGCTCATTGCGCACGCAGTCAGGCTCCCTCCACGCGAGGGCCGAGATTGCGCACAGAATGTCGAGGGGGACTTAACCAGGCGGACTGCAACGAGCCTGCAGGCAGGAAAGTGCAAATAGAGTAACGCGACCGCCAGCATGTGCCCGAGAATGAAACAAGCACTTCAAGCCCGCGAAGCCACAGCTATCTCAACTTTTCATCTTTGCTTTTTCATCTTTGGACTGAGCGCTGGACGGGAACGGCGGCTTCGCCTATAGCAGTGGACGCCATTCACTTGCCGGCATCGCGTTTCAATGCCGAACCATTCACCATCAGCCATTGCTCAAATTGCGAGGGGGACGCTTGTCTGAACGTACTCCTCACTCGAGCAGGCCTCAGGCGGCGGCTTACGGTCCCCTGTTGACGGCGCCCATCCTGCCGACGCTGGCAGCGCTGTCGCTTCCGAACCTGATGGCGCTCGGCACGCAGTCCGTCGTTGCCGTCGCGGAAACCACCTACATCGGCATTCTCGGCACCGAGTCCCTGGCCGCGATGGCCCTCGTCTTCCCCATGATCATGCTGACCCAGATGATGTCATCGGGAGCCATGGGCGGCGGCGTCTCCTCCGCCATCAGCCGGGCACTCGGCGCCCGTGACGAGCGGCGCGCGCGGGCTCTCGCCCTTCACGCCATGATCGTCGGGGGCCTCGCGGGTGTTCTCTTCACGGTTGTTTTCCTGCTCTGGGGCCGCGCCATCTATACGATGCTCGGCGGCGATGCGGCCGTCCTGCCGCTCGCGCTCCAGTACTCGGGGACGTTCTTCGCAGGCGCCACGATCGTCTGGTTCTTCCATATCTTTGCATCGATCGCGCGCGGCACCGGCAACATGCGGGTGCCATCCTCGACCATCATCTGCGTCGCCGTGTTGCAGATCGTTTTTGGTGGCCTGCTCGCTCTTGGCTTCGGTCCGATTCCGCGTTTCGGCCTCGCTGGTGTCGCCGCCGGACAGATCCTTGCGTTCTTCGCCGGCACGATCACGCTTCTGGTGTATCTGCGCTCGCGTTATTCGCGCCTGCGTCTTGGCTTTCAAGGTATCCCGCTCAGCCGGGAATTGTTCTGGGATATTCTCAAGGTCGGGGCCGTCTCCTGTCTTTCACCCCTGCAATCGATTCTTACCGTCATCATCCTTGCCAAATTCGTCGCAAGCTTCGGTACGACCGCCCTTGCCGGCTATGGCATCGGCGTCCGGCTCGAGCTTCTCCTCGTGCCGATCGCCTTCTCTATCGGCTCGGCCTCGGTGCCGATGGTCGGCATGGCGATCGGCGCCCAGGACGTGCGGCGCGCCCGCCGGGTTGCATGGATCGCCGCCACGTCCTCGGCCGCCATCATCGGCGCCATCGGCTGCCTGGTAGCGCTCTATCCGGACATCTGGGCAAACCTCTTTACGAGCGACCCTAACGTCGAGCGGGCCGCGCACGACTACCTCGGCATTGCGGGTTTCGGGTTTGCCGCCTACGGCTTCGGACTCTGCCTGTACTTCTCCTCCCAGGGCTCCGGGCGCATCTTCGGGCCCGTGCTGGGGGGCACCGTGCGCTTGCTGGTCGTGCTGATCGGGGGCATCGTGCTCATGCATCTGGCGGGCGACTTCCGCGCCTTTGCTCTGCTCGTCACGTTCGCAATGGTGGCCTATGGCGCCTCCACCGGCCTGTTCGTGTGGAAGACGAGCTGGGGTCAATGAAAGCCGTAAACCCGCGACGGTCGCCGCGTCCGGAAGTCATGCCAAGCAGCAGCGCGCCGGCAGCCGGAAGACTTCCGGCCGGCCAGCGCTCAAACCCTGCAGTGCGTGACATATCGATCGAGCCTTGGCTCGACAGGCGGCCCTAACGTAGCAGCCGAGGCCGGACCTTAGTTCCGGTAGTCCTTCAGCCGGGTCGCGCGCAGCCCCTGGAGGCCATGCTTGTCGATGGTCCGCTGCCAGGAAAGGAACTCGTCGACGGTGAGTTTGTAGCGCTCGCACGCCTCCTCGAGGCTGAGCAAGCCGCCACGCACTGCGGCGACAACTTCGGCTTTGCGGCGGATCACCCAACGCTTGGTGTCGCGCGGCGGCAGGTCGGCGACCGTGAGCGGGCTTCCGTCGGGCCCGATGACGTAGCGCGAGCGCGTTCTGAACTGTTGGTCGGTCATGATACGCAATACTCTCCGTGAACTTCAGGCACACTACCCGAGCCGTATTAATTTCGATCTAAGGCGCGCGGTGAACGTGCCAATACTTTTCTGTTTCATTTTTATCACGCCTTAACAATATTTTGGCGATAGACGCTAAAGCTGGTTAACATCTCGACGCTCTAGGCGCAAGCAATGGCGCTAACAACCAGCGCGACAGCGTCGACGCAGCACGGCTGGCGTCAGACACTTCCGCGGAAAATGCTCGATACGACAGAGCGTTAGATCGCGGCGACGGAGTTTCAAGCCTGCTCCGGCGGATCCTCTTTAGCGAGGCGGTCCCTTTCGATCCTGTCAACGATCCAGATCGAAGCCTCGTAGAGCAGGATGGTCGGCATCATCATCGCCAGCATGCTGAACGGATCCGGTGGTGAAAGCACCGCCGAAGCGCCGGCGATACCGACTATGGCGTAGCGGCGAGCCGAGCGCATCCCCGCCGCACCGAAGATGCCCGCCCGCGCCAGCAGCGTCACGATAACCGGAAGCTGGAAGATGATGCCGAAGCCTAAAATGAGAGTCATCACCAGCGACAGGTACTCGGACACCTTCGGCAGGAGCTCGATCGTCGCCTGGCCGTTCCCGCCTGTCTGCGGCGTGATTTCCAGGGAGAACTGAATAAGCAGCGGCAGAACGACGAAATAAACGACGAGCGTGCCGAGCATAAAGAGCACCGGCGTTGCGATCAGATAGGGTACGAAGGCGCCGCGTTCGTTCTTATAGAGGCCGGGCGCCACGAACTTGTAGATCTGGACAGCCACCACCGGGAAGGAAAGGAAGGCAGCGCCGAACATCGCGAGCTTGATGTTCGTGAAGAGCTGCTCGAGAAAGTGTGTGGCGATCAGCTTGGCCTTCTCCGCACCGACCACCCGCACGAACGGCCACACTAGAATGTTGTAGATCGGCTTCGCAAAGATGAAGCAGAGGATGAACGTTCCGAAGAAGGCCAGCAACGAATAGATCAGCCGCTGGCGAAGCTCGGTCAGATGCTCGATCAGCGGCGCCCGGGAGGCATCGATCTCCTCCTGACCTTCGCGCTTCGTCGTATCGCTCATGGTGCCCTCAGGCCCCGCTCTTCGGTGAGGTCTCGGCGCCGGTGTCGGCGTGAGCGGCGTGGCCGCCACTGCCGTTCAGGCCGCTTCGTTCTGTGTGGGTGGCGATCGCCTCCGGCGTTGAAGCAAGCGCCGGGGAGGCGGCAGCTGGCTGCGGCAGAGGAATGCCATTGGCGTCGTGCGCATCGGGGTCGACACTTGCCGGC
>CAUJKI010000280.1 GCA_963205015.1 Pseudomonadota bacterium | reverse complement strand
ACCTTGGGCGCAATACGCGACAGCAGGCGCCGGCGGTCCTCAGCGTAGCGCGCAAGCACAGCGGCTGCGTGTGCGAGGCGGATCGGCGAGCCCATGTGCGGGATGCCCGCCTCGTGGAACATCTGCCAGGCTTCCTCGGACTTGTCGCGGCGTCCCGACCACGCAACGTGCACGGGCTTGCCGGTCTTGGCCGATGCCGCGACGATGGCCTCCGCGGCGAGTGCGATCGCCTTGCCGCCAGCTGAGGCGAGCAGGATCGAGAGCTGGTCGATGGCCGGATCTTCGAGAATGACATCGAGAGCCTTGGTGAAGAGACCCGGATCGTTGAACACGCCCGCTGTCGTGTCGGCGGGATTGTCGGCCGCGCCGAAACTCGGAATGATCGCCTTCAGGGCATCGACCGAGCGCTGAGAGAAGCTTGGCAGCGTGAGCCCATCCTTCACCGCGCGATCGGCGAATACGATGCCTGAGCCACCGGAAATCGAGAGCACGCCGATGTTGCGGCCCTTGGGGAGGCGTCCCTGCAGGGCGAGCTTCGCGACGTCCACGATCTCCTCGACGTCCTGCACCTCGATGAGGCCCGATTGGCGGAAGGCAGCGCGATAGAGATCGTAGTTGCCCGTCATGTTGGCGGTGTGCGAGGCGGCGGCCTTGGTGCCGCTCTCGGTCTGGGCGCCCTTCCAGATGAAGACCGGTTTGCCCGTTTCGAGTGACTTGCGGCCGAGATCAAGGAGGCTGCGCGCGTTCGGCGTACCTTCCATGTAGGCAAAGGCGAGCTTCGTGCCGGGGTCATCTAGGAACTCGCCGAGCAGCTCCGGCATGGTGACGTCCGTCTCGTTGCCCGTCGAGACCACATGCCGGAAGCCGAGGCCTTGCGCCTCAGCCATGTTCACGACGGCATAGCCGAAGCCACCCGACTGGAAGGCGCACGAGACCGGCCCCTCTCGAAGCTGCGTTTCCTGGCTGACGCTGCCGAACACGCACCACATGCGTGAAGGGACGGAGAGTGCCCCCTGGCAGTTCGGTCCAATGACGCGGACGCCGCTCTCGCGCGCTGCGTGGAGAAGATCGTCCTCGAGGTTGCGACCTTCCGCGCCGCCCTCGCGGAAGCCCGCTGTCAGCACGATGGCGAAGGGAATGCCGGCCTTGCCGCAGTCGCGGATCGCATCGGCCACGCCCTTAGCCGGGACAGCGATCAGCGCGAGATCGACGGGGGATCCGATGGCCGCCGCACTCGGATAGCACTTCAGGCCATGCAACTCGCCGTACTTAGGATTGACGAGATGAATGGGTTTCGAAAAACCCGCGCCCTTGAGCGCTACAATGGGCTGTCCGCTGATGCGCGACAGGTCGCTCGAGGCGCCGATGATGGCAATGGCATTGGGATCAAAAAGACGCTCGAACGACATCGGTGGGAATTCCTCGGAGATTGCGGGCTCGCGGCTGAATGGATCGCGAGCGGCGCCGCGATCCTGGTTGTCGTCGATTGCGCGGCTGTTATCAGCCGCGGACGAGGCCTTCGGGCGCCGAGAGCGGCAGGCCGAGCAAGACGCGGCGCTTGAGCCACGGCGAGGGCTTGTAGCGCGGATCGCGGTAGAACTCGAAGAGGCGCTCGAGAATGAAGCAGACGCGTCCCGGCCCGATGCGGTCGCCCCACTCGATGGGTCCGAAGGGATAGCCGAGGCCGAGCTTGGCGCCCTTGTCGATATCAGCCGGCACGCCGATGGCGCGCTGGGCGATGTTGCAGCCGACATTGATGAGCGCGGCGACGGCGCGCTGGGCGACGAAGCCGGGGCTGTCGTTGATCACGATTGCAGCCTGTCCGTCGTGCCCCATCAGGCCGTGCGCCTGATCGCGGAACTTCGGATCGGTGGCGGGTGTGATCATTACCGTGCGCGGGCCCTTGAGGCCGAACAGCAGGTCCACGGCAACCGTGCGCGCGGCATCCATCTTCAGCTCGGCGACGGCGGTCGTCAGGTCATAGCCGACCGGCGTGATGATGATCAGCGCATCCTTGCTCGGCGCCGGGCCGACCTCGATCTCGACGCCGGTGCTCTTCAGGTAATCGATGAACGGCGCCTGGAGATCCTGGTTGTGCTCGCTCGTGCGCAGCCACACGGACTTCGGCCGCACCGCTGGCACCGGTCGTGCCTCGGGCTCCACCTTCTTGCCGCCATCGTATTTATACCAGCCCTGCCCTGATTTCTGACCGAGCAGGCCGCCGGCGGCACGTAGCGACATGAGGGGCGAAGGCGCGTAGGCCGGTTCCTGATAGAACTGCTCGTACATGGACTCCATGGCCGCCGAGCCAATATCGATGCCGACGAGATCGGAGAGCGTGAACGGCCCCATGCGGAAGCCAGGCGCGCCGGTCATGATCCGATCGATCTCGTAGAAGGTCGCGATGTCCTCGATGAGAATGCGCTGGCACTCGGGCCCCATGCCGCGGCCGATGTGATTGACGAGAAAGCCGGGGCTGTCGACGCAGAGCACCGGCTCGCGCGTCATGCGCCGGCCGATGGTCATGAGCGCTTCCGTCACCCAAGGCTCGGTCTTGAGACCGGGGATGATCTCGACGAGCTTCATGAGCGGCACGGGATTGAAGAAGTGCATGCCGCCGATACGGCCCGCGTGCTTCGATTTGGCAGCGATCGCGGTCACGGGCAGCGAGGAGGTGTTTGTCGCGATGATGGTGTCGGGACCACAGATCTCATCGAGACGGGCGAACATCTCCTGCTTGATGTCGAGCCGCTCGAAGATCGCCTCGACGACGCAGTGCGCCTTGACCATGTCCTTGAGGTCGCTTGCGACGGTGATGCGACCGAGTGCCGCCTCCATGTGCTCGGCGGGAAGACGGCCCTTCTCGACCTGGGAGGCCAGCAGCTTGGCGATGAAATCCTTGGCCGCCTGGGCCGCGCCCGGCTTCTCGTCGTAGGCAATGACCTGCATCCCGCCCTGGGCCGAGACTTGCACGATGCCGCGCCCCATGGTGCCCGTGCCGACGACGCCGATGATCATGTCCTTGCGGTTTGCGTCGTATGCCATGTCTTCCTCTCTGATGATTCTCTGGGCTGGTGTTGCCGTCGCGCCGCGGGGCGTCACGGCCGTCATTGGGCGCGGCTTCCGGCGCGGTCAGCGCCTCAGGGTGCCTTTTCTGTTGATCGGTCGCACCCTAAGGGGCGCATCAATGCTCGACAATAGGGCAGAGAGGGACCTGCCGGCGTACGCTCGCGGGTAGTCAGAGGCGCGCGGATTGAGTACATTCGGCCGTCAGGTCGGGGTCTGGACAATTGGGGGTGCCATGCGATCGCGCTTTTGGTGCGCACTGGCAGCCGGTCTGGCGCTGAGCGCCGTCGCCGGGCCGGCAGATGCGCAGTTCATCATCGATCACGAGACGAGCGGCAACAAGCTGCGGGGGCTGCATGGGCCGACGGCGCCGCGAATCCGGCGCAGTTTCGAGTCCGACCGCGAGGCGGCGACCACGTTCCGCGAGATCCTCGCCGCAACCGGCATTCCGGGTGTGGCTGACCGCATACAGGTGCGGGCGAGCGCCGAAACGGCGAACGCCGAGGCGCAAATCGGCGAGGATGGCCAGCGGTATATCTTCTACAACTCGACCTTCATGCGAGAGCTTGGTGCGAAAACCCAGAAATACTGGGCGCTCGTCTTCGTCATCGCGCACGAGGTGGGCCACCACATTGCCGGCCATCTGGATTTCGCCGGCCAGAACCATCGCGTCGAGCTCGAGGCGGACCGCTATGCGGGCTTCATCCTCGGCCGCATGGGCGCGAGCCACGATGAGGCGATCGCGGCCGTCGGCGCCATCGGTGCCGGGGACGGGACGAGTACGCACCCCCCGCGCGACCAGCGTGTGCAGATCGTCTCGCTCGGGTGGAAGGACGGCGTGGGCCCGCAACGGGCGCGCCCCGAGCCCCCCGCGCCCGTTGCGCGGCCCGCTCAGCCGCCTGTTGCCCTTTTGCCCCCCAAGTCCCTCCCGCCGCCGGCGCAGGATCCGCCCGCGCAACCTCAGCCACGGGCGGCTGCTGCGACGAAGCCTGCCGCGCCCGCCTCGACGACGTGGGCAAACTACGCTTTCCGCGTCCACACGCGCCTCGACGGCAATGTCATCACTTCGGCGCCCAAGAGCGACACCGAGACCTGCCGCAGGTTCTGTGACGAGACGGCCGGCTGCGTCGGTTATCAGTTCGGAGGCACGCCGCCGCTGACGAGCACCTGCCAGGTCTTCAGCGCCGTCAACAAGCGCTCGGTCGATACCCTGTGGCGCTCGGGCGTTCACAGCAAACTTGCCCCGTCGCTGCCGGTCTCCCAGGAGCCGGCGACACCCGAGGTACAGCCGCAGCGTGCTGTCAGTACACCGGCCCGGGGTTCGGCCTCTGCAAAGTCGGTCGTTGCGCCGTTACGGTTCGGCTATCAGACCCGCACGTACGCGCGCGTGGTCGGCGATGAGATCAAGACCGGTCCTGCCGATGCGCCGCTCGGCTGCCTGCTCATGTGCATGAACACGACGCTATGCTCGGCAGCGTCCTTCACTCCCGGCGCGACCGGCGCGAGCCAGGCCGCCGGCCAGGGGCGCTGCACCGCTTACCGCGATGTAGTGCGCATCGAAGCGGACAAGCCGGACGGCCAGACCGTGATCTTCAAGGAGTAGGCCGTCCGCTCCGGTCCCGGTCTTCGCTACTCAGCCGCCGCCGCCTTCGGCGCCTCGACGACGCGCGTCGCGAAGTCGGCGGGCGAGACGATTTCAAGCACCTCGAAGTCTTCCGAGCAGGCGATCTCGCGGTGCTTGATGCCCGGTATCTGGAGAATGCAGTCGCCCTTGCGGATGGTGTGCTGGCCCTGGCCCTCGTACTCGAAGGTCGCCCAGCCGTTCATGACGAGCACGAACTGAAAATTGCAGTCGTGGACGTGCCACTGCTGAACCTGGTCCGGCACCTTCTTGCCGTTATGGCGTATGAGGTGGGCGACGAAATCGCCCTTGGTGCCGTCCTTGATGCCGAGATCGCGGTACTCGAAGATCTCGCGCAGCCCGGGCGTCCACGTGGCCTCGCTGGCGAGGTCGTGCACGAAATCCCAGGTCTTGCCGCTGAGCGGCTTGCTCTCGGTCATGGCGTCCTCCTCGGTTTCTCGTTGGTGATGCCGGGAAGTGTAGACCGCGCGCGCCGCGATGTGGAGGGCTCGGTTACTCCGCCGCTTCGGGTTCCTTGAGAAGCGTCTCACCGGGCCGGACGATCGTGAACTTGACCGGCTCGTTCGTGACGTGGAGCTTGCCCCCCTGCTGGCGCACGACCGTATAGGCGGACGTCGCGAGGTCGCCCGGCTCCTTGAAATCGTCGCGATAGTGCGCGCCGCGGCTGTTCTCTCGCTGCAGCGCGGCGAGCGCGATGACCTTCGACACCTCGATCTGGCTCCGGAGGTTCAGCCAGTCGTGCCAGGTGAGATTGAACGCGCGGCTGCGGTCGGCAATGCCGGAGGTGAGAAGGCTCGCTTCCATCTCGTCGAGCGCGGCGAGGCCGCGCTTCAATCCCGCCGCATCGCGGATGATGCCGACATCGTCCCACATACGAGTGAGCAGGTTCTCGCGAATCTCGTTGATGTCGCCACGCGGTTTCGAGAAGGGATACAGCGCACGCGCCATCTCGGCCTCGATGAGAGCCTCGTCCGGCGGACGATGGCCGGGGTTTTTGGCGATCCAGCCTGGCATGACATCGCCGGCAATGCCGCCGAACACCGTAGAGTTGGCGACGCCGTTGCCGCCGAGCCGGTTGGCGCCATGAATGCCGCCTGCATCCTCGCCGGCAACGAAGAGGCCGTGAAGCTCGGTCTTGGTTTCGACGTCGCAGAGAATGCCGCCCATGAGATAGTGCGCCGTCGGCACGACCTCGACGAGGCCGCCCGCCAGGTCAAAGCCGCAGTCGGCGCAACGCTCGACCATGCCCTTGAACTGCTTCGCGACCTTCTCACGGCCGAGATGGCCCATTGCGATATACAATCCGCCATTGGGCGTCGTGCGCCCGGCCTGCATCTCGCGGTACATGGACTGCGAAACGAGATCGCGCGTGGCGCGCTCGCCGCGCGGATCGTAATTGTACATGAAGCGCTGCTCATTGCCGTCGAGCAGGTAGCCACCGGCGCCGCGCAGACCTTCCTCGATGATCGTGCCGGTCATGCGGGTTTCCTTGCCCGCAAGCACGCCCGTCGGATGGAACTGCACCATCTCCATGTCGCGCAACGACAAGCCCAGGCGGAGCGCCATGGCAATGCCATCCATGCTCTTGTCGCCGGAGGGCGTGTGATAGAGGTACATGGTCGGCCCGCCGCCCGTGCCGAGCAGCACCGCCTTCGCTTCGATGAAGCGGAAGTT
>CAUJKI010000279.1 GCA_963205015.1 Pseudomonadota bacterium | reverse complement strand
GCACAACGCCTTTGATTCCGAAGTTCGCTCGAAGCACAAGCCTTCGAGATACAGCCAACTTCGAAATAGGGACCCTAACCCCGCGCGCCCTCGGGATTGAGCGCCTGTGCCGTTCCGATCATGCTGTCGCGCGTCACGAGGCGGGCGAGCTCTTCCGCACTCCAGCCGTCGGTCCCTTCGGGGCGCATGGGCATGACAAGATAGCGGCAGTCGGCCGTCGAATCGACGACGCGCACCTCGACGCTGTCGGGAAGCTCGGTGCCGAACTCGGCGAGCACGGCGCGCGGCTCGCGCACGGTCCGCGTGCGGTAGGCGCGCGACTTGTACCAGAGCGGCGGCAGCCCGAGGATCGTGCGCGGATAGCAGGAGCAGAGCGTGCACACGATCATGTGGTGCACCTTCGGCGTATTCTCGAGCACCACCAGTTTCAAGCCCGGCAGGTCCATGCCCATTTCCTGCACCCCGGCATTGCCGTCGGCGATGAGGCGCGCCTTGAAGGCCGGATCCGTCCAGGCACGGGCAATGACGCGGGCGCCGTTCTCCGGCACCTTGCCGTCCCAGTCCTCGATCATGTCCTCGACTTCGCGCGCCGTGATGATGCCTTTCTGAATCAGCAACTCGCGCATGGCGATCTCGAGGAACTCCCATTCCTCGGTCGGCTCCTTGATATCCGGCTGGAAAGGGCCGTGATCGTGCGGATGGTCATGATCATGATGGTCATGGTCGTGATCATGGTCGTGATCGTGCGTCATGCCGCCCTCCGCGCGTTCTCGTCGTCCGGCTCGAGCCAATGCTCGTAGATCTCGACGATCAGGCTGTCTCCGGATCCATACGCGCCCTCGCCAGCCCAAAGCTCATCCATGGTGAAGCGCACCCAATAGAGCGTCACTTCCGGCGTATCGTACTGGCCGACAGCAAGATGCTCGGGATTATGGAAGTCGCCAAAACGCCGCTCGATAACACCATGCTTACCGCGCAGATACCACGGCGTCCGAATATGGACGGGTTGCGGCTGCAGCGGGTGCTCGGCACGCACCTTCACGGCCTGTCCTATCTCGAAAGCCGCCATCAGCACTTCTCCGATTGCGCGGCGATGCGGGATTTGACCTCAGCGAGCTTGGCCTCGATCTCGGACTCGGTAACGACGCCCTTCTCGATGAGCAGGCCGCGCAGCGCGAAGGCCCACTTCTCGTAGTAGCCGGCGGCGTTGTAATGCTCGGGCGTCAGGCTCTCGATGGTGCGGCGCATCTCGTCGACGACCCAATAGCTCCGCGGATTGGCGCGCATAAGCTGCATGAGGGCATCGACACGGCGCTCGGAGAGCGTCGGCACGTGCTCGTGATTATCGACCGGACCGCCGGGCTCGCCGCCCATGTCGTGCACCCCGCGCTCGGCCATGTCCGCCTCCACTTGTCCTGCTCGCCTGCCATCCTTGCGGCGAGCGACCCGTCCCGTCAACCATGCCCGGGCAAATTGCTGCCTCGAACGGGGAATAGCGATTGCGCGCGGCGCAGTGGCCCGCTAAATCGCTCGCGCGCCACCGGAGGGATTTCATGCTGCGCCGGCTCTACGACTGGACGATGGCGCTTGCGGCCCGCAAGACCGCGGAATGGTGGCTGGCCATCATTGCATTCGTCGAAAGCTCGGTCTTCCTGATCCCGGCCGACGTGCTCTATGTCCCGATGGCGCTTGCCCGGCCCGACCGCGCCTACCGCTACGCGATCGTGGCGACGGTGGCCTCCGTCCTAGGAGGCATCGCCGGGTGGTATATCGGCTACTTTGCCTTCGACGCAATCGCCAAGCCCGCCCTCGAATTCTACGGCAAGTACGAGGCCTTCGAGCAGCTCCGCAGCTCGACGGATGCCGACCTCGTCCTGCTGCTGCTGATCACGTCGGGCCTTTCGCATCTGCCGCCGATCAAGGTGGTGACGATCCTGTCGGGCGCGCTGCATGTGAACATCTGGCTGTTCATCGCTTCCGCGATCGTCGCGCGCGGCGCCCGCTTCCTGTTCCTCGCGTGGCTGCTGAACCGCTACGGCGCGCCGATCCGCCACTTCATCGAGGAGCGGCTCGGAATGCTCGCGGCGCTCGGTTGCGCGGCAGTCATCGGGTTGTATCTGGCGGTGCGGTATGTAGTTTAGTGGCGCGCGCGATGGGCACGCGTTTCGTTCATTCAGGTGAACCGAGATGAGCAAGATCCAGTATCCGCACGTCGATGGCCTCTTCAAGAATCCGGCCTACTCTCACACTGTGGTCGCATCAGGCGCGCGCACGATTTATATCTCCGGACAGGTCGCAATGGACCAGCAGGGCAAGCTGGTCGGCGCCGGCGATCTCGGCGCGCAGACCGAGCAGGTCATGCGGAACCTCGGCTTGGCACTCGCGGCAGCCGGCGCCAGTTTCGCCGATGTCGTAAAGATCACGACCTATGTCGTCGACTATAAGCCGGAGATGCGCGCCGTCGTCAGCAAGGCACGATCGCCGTTCTTTGCCGGCCGTGAACCTCCCGCGAGCACGCTCGTCGGCGTTTCTGCGCTCGCCCTGCCGGAGTGGCTCATCGAGATCGAAGCGGTCGCAGTCGTTGGGTAGTGCACTCATCGCTCCGGCTTCGGCGCGATGAGGACACATCTCAGCGCTCCAGAACCACCAGCCCATCGACCGCGATGGCGCCCTGTCCTTTGCCGCGCACGATAACCGGATTGATCTCCGCCTCGGCAATGCGCGGCGCCTCGGAGAGTGCAAGCTGCGAAACGGCAACAACGATCGCCGCCAGCGCGTCGAGGTCGCCCTCAGGGAGACCGCGGAAGCCGCGCAGCGGCGCGAAGCCTTTCACCTCGGCAATCATGGCGCGAGCCGTCGCGAGATCGACCGGCGCCGGACGCACGGCGACATCGCCGTAGACCTCCGCAAGAATGCCGCCGACGCCGACGGCCACGAGCGGACCAACGCGCGGATCACGCCTGAAGCCGACGATCGCCTCGCCAAGGCCCTTGATCATCTCCTGCACGACGGCGCCGTCGATGCGCGCACCAGGGGCCTTTTTCGGTACGTCGCTTAGCAGGGATATGACTGCCGACTTCAGCGCAGCGGCATCGGCGATCCCGACCTTCACGCCACCGACCTCGCTCTTGTGCGCGATATCGGCCGAGAGAATTTTCGCGACAACCGGATAGGCGATCTTCAGGCCATCGACACCGGCAGCGTCCACCACCTGCGTGATCGCAGGAATCTTCACGCCGAGGGCTGCGAACAGCTCAAGTGCGCGCTGCTCGTTCAAAGTCGCAGCTCCCGTGACTTTTTCGAGCATGGCCCGCGCAGCCGCCGGCAATGGCGGCGTCGCCCGCTCGCGCGGCGGCGTCCAGTCGAGATAGGCACCCAGCGCATCGGCGCAAGCCTCGGGCGTGCGGAAGCCGGCGATCCCAGCCCCTGCCAGCAGCTCCAGCGAGCGCATGGCATTGGGCAGCAGGAAGGCCACGATCGGCTTCTCCGCCGTCGCCCACTTGGCGAGCGGGGACACGGCCAGCTCGGGGAAATACTCTGCCGACGAGCCGACGCCGACGATCACCGCATCGACACGCGGATCGGCCATGAAGCTCGCCATGACCGTGTCGACGACCTCGGGCTTCGTGCCGGCCATGGTGAGATCGGCAATCGGCGATCCCGGCGCGACGTCGATCTTGAAGGCGGCGAGGCCTTCGCTCAGCGTCTGCGCCGTCGGCACGACCTCGATGCCGCGCGAGCCCAGATGATCGACGACCAGCGCCGCCGCGCCGCCCGTCGTCGTCGTAACGGCGACGCGCTTGCCCTTGGGCGGCTTCCGCCCCTTGAGCAGCAGCGGCGCCTCAATGAGGCTCTCGAAATGCGCGAGACGCATGATGCCGCAGTCGGCGAGGAAGGCATCAAGCGCACGCGTCTCGCCAACCATGGCGCCCGTGTGCGACTGCGCGAGCGCCTGGCCCAAATCCGAACGGCCGAGCACGTAGGCCATGACAGGCTTCCCTGCCGCGTGCGCACGCGCTGCCATGGTCGCGACGCCCACGGGATCGCGCATCGTCTCGAGAAAGAGCAGGATGACGTCGGTATCCGGATCATCGACCAGCATGCAGGCGATCTCGCCGACGGTCAGGTCGCACTCATTGCCGATCGAGACAAGCGTCGAGAAACCAATGCCACGCGCCTCGCCACGACTGACGAGCGCACCGATCATCGAGCCTGATTGCGAAACGAGGCCCGTGCGGCCCTTGGGCAGGCGCTCGCGCTCGAGCACCGCGTTCGCGGAAAGCGTCAGGGGCCAGTGCGTATTGATCACGCCGAGGCTGTTCGGACCGATGAGCCGCACGCCACCCTCACGGGCTGCCGCGATCAGCGCTGCCTGCCGGGCCTTGCCGACCTCGCCGCCCTCGGCAAAGCCGCCTGCGAAGATCGTTGCGCCTGCGACACCCGCCTTCCCACAGTCGCGGATGGCGTCGATGACGGAGTTCGTGCCGAGCATGACATAGGCATGGTCCGGCGGCTCGGGACAGTCCGCCAACGTGGCATAGCACGGCTCGCCGAAGAGCTCCTTGTAGCCGGGATTGATCGGGTAGATCGTGCCGGTGAAGCCATGCTTGCGCAGATAGCGCTGCGGGCGCGAGTTGTTCTTCTTCACGTCGCCCGAGGCGCCGACGATAGCGACGCGCTCCGGGCGCAGCAGGCGATCGGCGAACGGTCTGGCCATGAGCTCGAATTCCTCCCTCTGCGGCCCGCACTTCGATGCCGCGAGCCGTTGTTTCGGACCATGTCTACCCGATCCGGCTCTCTTGGGCCATATGTCCGGACATCTGGGAGGTATGACATGACGACAGACGTCGAATGATGGTGGCCCAAGTCGCTTCGTCGTCAACTGATAGAGTGCGGAGCCGCGGGCGCCGTTCTACCCAAGCATCGAGGAAGCGCTGCGCCGCAATCCCGCGGCAAGGCTAAGCCGTCATGAGCGCGCCCACGATCGCCAATCTGCCGCTCCCAAAGGTCATCCTTCGACTGCTAGCTCTACGTGGCTTTCGCCATATTGCTGTCGCAGGTAGCGCAGGATGCTCCGACAGAGGATCGAGCATGACAACGACCGCTTCGACAATACTCGAGGAGCTGCGGCAAGTCTTTCCAGCCAAGCGGCCGGAGCCATTCGGCCCGCTCGTGAAC
Source organism: Pseudomonadota bacterium (assembly GCA_963205015.1). Lineage (GTDB taxonomy): Bacteria > Pseudomonadota > Alphaproteobacteria > Rhizobiales > Hyphomicrobiaceae. The sequence continues at coordinate 3,807 of CAUJKI010000279.1, read as the reverse complement.
GACTCGCGAGGAGATGAGCCCGCCGAAGTGGCGCGAGCTTTTCAGGACAAGACGGACTGGACGAGGCTTGACTGTGCATGGCTCGACCATGAGTACGTCGCGCTGAGCTTTCTCTCGAACGAGGCACTTTGCTTCTACATTCCCGCCTATATGGCGGCCGATCTCGGCGGGCACCTCGGGATGGCTGACCCTGCATTCATCCTGACCAACGGATTGGCATACGGTCGGGAAAGCGAGCGGATCCATCGCCGGAAACCTGAGACCATGGGCGACCGCGCCAAAGAGCGGTGGGCTTCCCTCACGCCCGCCCAGGCGCTCGCGATCGTGCACTTTCTGGAATGGCGCATTGAACGCAGTGGGCCGGGAAACGACGGCATTGCGGATGCACTTCGGAGCTACTGGTACGAGCGGGCGGGCGCGGCCGAGTAACAGCCGGCTGGAAATATCTCGACGTGGCTCTCAGCCGATCTGCCGCGGTGGACCGAGGTGCCCGTCTGATGCACTGCGAAGCAGCCGGCTAGTGTACCCGCGCGCGTACCGATACCCTATCTCACGATACTGCACTGTTTTCCGCTAGCCGAGCGGCCAGGGAGATCATCCATGCGTCTAGCCATTGCTGCGCTTGCCGTATTGACTGCAACGACGGGAGCCGTCGCACAAACCCCAGCTCCGCCCTTCGCGACTACCAAGGTCGAAGGCACAGAGAACGTCTACATCTTTCGATACCAGAACCATCAGTCGATGTTCGTCGTGACGTCAGCGGGCGTGATCGCGACCGACCCGATCTCCTATGGCCGGCCGCAGGCCGCACAGACGTACGTCGAGGAAATCAAGAAGATCACCCAGGCGCCGATACGGTACCTGATCTACAGTCACCATCACTACGACCACATCGCCGGCGGCAAGCCCTTCAAGGACGCGGGCGCCATCGTCGTAGCTCACAAAAGGGCGCGAGAGCGGCTGGTGACTCTGAAGGGCAAGGATGTCGTGATCCCTGACCAGACGGTCGGCAACAAGCGCGTCATAACCCTCGGCGACACGGAGCTGGAGCTGCACTACACAGGGCGCAACCATTCCGACTCGTCGCTTGTGATGCTCCTCCCGAAGGAGAGGATCATCTTCGCGGTCGATTTCAATACGCTCGGCGCGGTGCCGTCACGGCTTGGCGTGAACGATGCCTATCCGATCGAGTGGGAGGCCTCGCTCAGGCGGACGCTCGCACTCAAGTGGGAGCGGCAGATTCCGGGGCATCCGGGACCCGGCGGCCGGCTCGGCACGCGCCAGGACATGGAGCAGCAACTCGCCTTCATGACCGCCCTGTCCGATGAGGTGAAGAAGGCGTCGGACGCCGGAAAATGCTTCTCGCCGGCCGACAAAGAGGTGACACTGCCGCAGTTCTCGACGTTGGACGACTACGAGCAGAACCTGCCCTGGAACATCCACCGCTGGTGCGGCTACTGGGGCCGCGGGATCTGATCCTATCTGGCCGACCTCGGCACTGACCCCGCGACGGCACGCTAGCGACCGCCGCATCCGCGCGAGCAGTGTTATGCATGCCTGCCTCGTTTGCCGCGCGCGCGGAGTGCCGCTCATTGCCATCGCACTCTGGTGGCCCTGTCAGAGCGTGAAGGCCAGCGCCCAGATCGACAGATGGTGGTTTATCGCGCCCCACTTCCGCACGCTCTGCGCACTACGGCACCACTCTTCCCAGGAGATCGCGGCAATGAATGCTGCTGCACATCCCAGACCCTCCCAGCGCAACCCTTGACTGCGAGGACGGGATTGGCAAGGTGACGACCTCACCATACGCAGGGTCCAATGATACAGGCATCGTTTGCCGCCAGCCTCGCGCGGAGGCTGCCATTCTACTATGGCTGGGTTGTCCTCGGCGTGGTGTGTTGTGTGTCGCTCGCACGCGTCGGCCCCGCCGTCGCAACGCTGTCCGTGTTCATTGGCCCGATGACGGCGGAGTTCGGCTGGTCGCGGACCGAGATATCGGGTGCGGTCTCTCTGGGTGGCATTTTGGCCGCCATCACATCGCCGATGCTCGGCTCGTTCCTTGACCGCAAGGGGCCGCGCACCATTCTTCTCATGGCCGTGCTGACGACAGGCATCACCATCTTGCTGCTGTCGCAGATTGGAAATCTAGCCGCATTCTATCTGCTCTTCTGCATCGCGCGAATGAACTTCGCCGGCCCATTCGACCTCGGTACGCTCGGAGCGGTGGTGAACTGGTTCGTCGCCCGACGCCCGCTGGCACTCTCGATGTCGATGCTGGCACAAATGGCCGGCCTCACGCTGATGCCGCTCATCGCGTTCTGGGCGATGGAGCATGGGGGCTGGCGCGCGGGTTGGGTCGCGGTGGGCGTGACGGTGCTCGCCGCCGGATTTCTGCCGACCTGGTTGCTGATGGTCGGGCGGCCGGAGGAACTCGGGCTTGCTCCAGATGCGGCAAAGCCGGACACCGGAGCAACGCCCGGGAAAGTGGCTGCCCCTGAGCCGACCTTCACTCGGTCGGAGGCGCTCGCCACGTCGACATTCTGGCTGCTCGGCCTCTATACACTGCTGCTATGGCCGGTACAGGCGGGCGTCAGCTTGCATCAGGCTGTGCATTTCACCGAACAAGGGCTCAGTCTGAGCGCCGCGGTGTCCGGCGTGACGGTCTTCTCCGCAGCATCGGGCGCAAGTGCGCTACTGCTCGGTCTAGCGCTGCGCCGGGTCGGCGTGCGCGCGGGCCTTGTCCTGTCGGCTTGCGGGATGGCGATCGGAACGGCGCTCATCGGACGCGTATCGAGTCCCGGCGACGTGCTGTTGGCGGCATGCGTCTTTGGAGCCTCCATCGGCGGCATGCAGACATGCTTGCCGGTAGCTTGGGCAGACTACTTCGGCCGCAGAAACTTCGGGGCCATTCGCGGGGTGACGCTCACAATCCAGGTCACAGCACAGGCCATAGGCCCACTGCTGTCGGGCGTTCTGCGAGATTGGACGGGTAGCTACGCGGCTTCCCACGCGACATTCACTACTCTCGCTGGGCTAGCCGTTCTGGTGGCGCTCCTCATTACGGCGCCGAAGCAGCCGAGCCGGGCCAAGTGAACGCAGCGGGCTAGGTCGTTCAAGTCGCTCGGATCATGAAGCCTCCTCCGCAGCCCACGTTTGACGCCCTCCCCCTCCCCATGCCAGCTTGCGGACATCGAAATTCACGAACAGGCCCAGAAGCATACGCAGAGGAAAGGCACCGACGATGGCTGGCTGCTTGGAAGGCAAGGTCGTAATCGTAACAGGCGCAGGCCGCGGCATCGGCAGGGGCATGGCGATGCTGGCGGCCCAGCAGGGCGCCAAGGTTGTCGTGAATGACCTCGGCGCATCGGTGGATGGCGAGGGCGCATCGAGCCAGCAGCCCGCCGAGGAGGTCGTCGAGGAAATCCGCAAGGCCGGCGGGCAGGCTGTCGCCAACTTCGAGAGCGTCGCCGAGCCGAAGAGTGCGGAAAAGATCGTCCAGTGCGCGCTCGACAACTTCAAGCGCATCGACGGCGTGATCAACAACGCCGGCATCCTGCGCGACCGCATCTTCCACCGCATGTCGATCGTGGACTTCGATCAGGTCATCAAGGTGCACCTCTATGGCGCCTTCTATGTGAGCCGCGCCGCCGCCAACCACTTCAAGGAGCAGGAGTCGGGCGCGTTCGTGCACTTCACCTCGACTTCGGGCCTCATCGGCAATTTCGGACAGGCGAACTACGCGGCAGCCAAGATGGGCATCGTCGGTCTCTCGCGCGGCATCGCTCTCGATATGCAGCGTTACAACGT